>CANFJD010000049.1 GCA_947447315.1 Fimbriimonadaceae bacterium | reverse complement strand
TCCAGGCGTCGGGTCTGGAAGTGGAGAGCATCTGCGATATCACGCCGATCCCCCACAACGGATGCCGCCCGCCCAAGCGACGCCGAGTCTAAGACACCTTTCGAGCCGCAGCGCTGCGGCCCCCAATATTGCGAAGCTACTTCGCGCCCTCCCGAAAAACTGATGCCTGCCTTAACCACCCTGGATCTACAAGCCGATTACGGCAAGTTTGTGCTCGAACCGCTAGAGCGCGGTGTCGGTCATACGCTCGGCAATGCCCTGCGCCGCACTTTGCTGTCGTCCATCTCCGGCGCAGCCGTTGCCGCCATCAAGGTAGACCGAGTTTCTCACGAATTTTCGCCGATTGCCGGTGTGAAAGAAGACGTCACCCAGCTGATGCTGAACCTCAAGGACATTAGCTTCCGCGCTACCGCTGAAGCCGTGGCCATGGAACAGCCGCTGAAGATTGAAGTGAAGGGCCCGGGCCGCGTGACCGGCGCCGATATCGACTGCCCCGAAGGCATCTCCGTGGTTAACCCGGAAGTCTATATCGCTACCATCAGCGATTCCGAATCCATTCTCAGCATTGAGCTTTATCTCGGCTGGGGAACCGGATACGTTCTGCCCGAAAAGCAGGAGAAGTATCGCGGCGTCATCGGCGTGTTGCCGATGGGAAGCCAGTTCACTCCCATCAAGAAGGTCAACTACACGGTCGAAGCCACCCGCGTCGGCAACCGTACCGACTACGAGCGATTGGTTCTGGATGTGCACACCAACGGTGCCATCGCCCCCAACGACGCCGTCAGCCAAGCTTCTAATCAGCTGGTTCGTTTCTTCCGCATGTTCCACGATCTGGGAGATCCGTCCTTCGATCTCGGTATCGACATCGATATCGACGAAGAAGATGAATCGCTGAAGAACGTTCCGGAGCTTCGCATCGAAGAGCTGGATTTCAGCCAACGCACGTTCAACTGCCTTCGCCGCGCCGGAATTTTGAACCTTCGATCTCTCGCCGGTACCAGTGAGAGCGATCTCACCGCCATCCGAGGCTTCGGTAAGAAGTCGCTCATTGAAGTGCGCGACAAGTTGCAAGAGCACGGTTTGGAAATGAAGCCGCCGAAGAGTGGATACCGCGCCGTCGATCTGGACGACGAGGATGATGACGATTTCTGAGAGCCTCCGCTGAGGTGACAACGATATGAGACATAAAGTAGACCATAGAAAACTCGGGTTGCCGACAGATCAGCGGATGCATTTGCTGACCAATCTGCAGCGCCAATTTATTCGCCACGGATACGTGCGCACCACCACCGGCCGCGCCAAGGAACTTCAGCGACTCGTTGAGAAGCTGATCACCCTCACCAAGAAGGAAGACGGATTGGATGCACGCCGCCGCGCCCGACGGGTGCTGGTTGGCCACAGTGCCTCCTCGCCGAAGCCGGAAAAAATGCTGGCGGGCAAGACGGCCGGAGAGAAGACACAAATTCTCGCCGATCGCAGCCTGATCAACGGTGAAGATCTTGTAAAGCACCTGTTCGATGAAATCGGACCGCGCTACAAGAACCGACCCGGCGGATACACCCGACTTACCAAACTGGCGCCCCGGCGCGGCGATGCTGCTCCGCAGTGCGTGCTAGAACTCGTCGATTGATGACGGCTTAGGCGATGCGAGTTCGACTCGACCTCGCCTTTGACGGCACTGACTTTAGTGGCTGGGCCACGCAACCTGACCGCCGGACGGTTCAGGGCACATTGACGGAAGCTGTTCGCCAAATCTCGGGCGAGGATGTCGAGATTCAAGGAGCAAGTCGCACCGATGCCGGTGCCCATGCTCGCCATGCGGTAGCGCACTTCGATTCTGGAGTAGCGATCCCCGGCGAAAAGTGGGAACGCATCCTGAATGCGCGGTTGCCGCTCGATATCAGTATCTTGAAATCGAGGACGGTGCCCGAAAGTTTTAATGCTCGGTTCTGCGTCATAGACCGCTGGTATCGCTACCGCATTGTGACCGGACCCCGATTAGCCCATCGCTCGCGCTGGGCCTACGACTACAATCGCCCCTTGAATCTCTCCGCCATGCAATTGGCCGCTAGCCAACTGCAAGGGGAACACGATTTCCGCGCCTTCACCGAGGAACTAGAGCCTACTGTGCACAACACGGTCCGGCACCTTTTCCAGTTCAAAGTGAGCCAAGTCCGAGACGAGGTGTGGGTGGACGTGACGGGAACCGCCTTCCTCCGGGGAATGATGCGCCGCATGAGCGGATGCATCCTGGAAGTGGGTCGTGGTTACCGCAACGTCGAAGAGGTCAGCAAACTCCTGAATATTCAGGAGCGGAACGAGTTAGATTGGCCCGTGGTGCTTCCTGCCCGCGGCTTGTGCCTCATGCGCGTGCGCTGTGGCCGCCATCCTAAAGATACTCGTCCCCCCTCATCCCATCCGCAGTGACCGATCCCGATTTGAAACGATCGTCGTCCCGGTGGGTTTTTTTGTGCCTGCCCCTGTCAATAAAAAATTCGAATAGCAATGAATACAAACAAGACAACAACCCATAAAGGAGATAACTTCGACCGAAAGTGGTACGTGGTGGATGCCGCTGGCGTTCCCATCGGAAGGTTGGCCGGTCAGGTCGCGCAGGTTTTGCGCGGCAAGAACAAGCCCGACTTCCAGTACAACGTCGATAACGGAGACTTTGTGGTCATCATCAACGCCGAGAAAGCGGTGTTGACTGGCAACAAGAAAGACGAAATTATCTACTGGCACACCGGCTGGCCCGGCGGACTCCGCAACGTCACCCGCGGCACCATGTTGGAAGACAACCCGGTGAAGCTGGTCGAAAAGGCCGTCTGGGGCATGACTCCCAAGACGAAACTTGGCAAGCAAATTTTTACTAAGCTGAAGGTTTACGCCGGCAGCGAGCACCCCCACGCGGCGCAAAACCCTCAGCCGCTCGACGTACGACAGGATAAGAAGAGCTAAAGCATGGCAGAGCAAAATTACGCAACCGGACGCCGCAAGTGCGCAATCGCCCGCGTCTGGATCACCCCCGGCGAAGGAAAAATCACGATCAATGGCCGCGACATTAAGGAATACCTGGGTCGCCCCGTCCTCGAAATTCTGGTGAAGAGCCCGCTCGTGCTCACCTCGTCCGAAGGTCGATTCGACGTGAAGGCCTACACCAAGGGCGGCGGTATCGCCGGTCAAGCCGGTGCCATCCGCCTCGGCATCAGCCGTGCCCTCATCGGTTACGACGAAACCCTTCGCGGCGACCTCAAGGCCGCTGGCTTCCTCACCCGCGACAGCCGAGTGAAGGAACGAAAGAAGTACGGTCGAAAGAAGGCCCGACGTGGCTTCCAGTTCGTAAAGCGCTGATCCCGCTTTCTCGACCCAACCCCCAAGCCCCAATCCAACGATTGGGGCTTTTTTCGTGGCTCGAGTGTGTACCTTGGTAGAGTCAATCCCATGCGAAACCTTGCTTTGATTGCCCTGCTGGGAGCCGCCACTTGCGCGTGTGCCGATCCGATTGACGACATTGTCAATCAGGAGATGAAGGCCCAGAAGATTCCGGGGCTTTCGATTGTCGTTCTGCGCGATGGCAAACCGATCAAGTTGAAGGGCTACGGATTCGCGGACTTGGAGAACAAAGTTAAAGCCACGCCCGATACGATCTACCAATCGGGCTCGGTCGGCAAGCAGTTTGCATCGATGCTGGTCTGCCAATTAGTACAAGATGGCAAGCTAAACTTGGATGATTCCATCACTAAGTGGTTCCCCGAGGGAGGCGAAAAGTGGCAAGCGGTTACGGTGCGCCACCTGCTCACCCACACTTCGGGATTAGCCGACATGCCCTATGCCTTCATGGATATGCGGAAGGCATACAAGCCGGAGCAGCTGCTGGACATGCTCGTAAAGTCCACTCCGCTTGAGCCACCCGGAACCAAGTGGCGATACAACAATGGCGGGTACGTGCTGCTCGGGTTTCTCATCCAGCGGGTCAGCGGCAAATTCTACGGCGACCTGATGAAGGAACGCATCTTTGACCCGCTCGAAATGAAGACCGCCCGGATCATCTCGGAGCGCGATCTGGTCCCCAACCGGGCGCGTAGGTACGAGCTCGAATCGGACGGGCTGAAGAACCAGTCTTGGGTGGCGCCGGAGCTGAATACCACCGCCGATGGCTCACTCTATCTCACCGTGCGCGACTTCGCCAAGTGGGATGCCGCGCTCTACACGGAGAAGCTACTGAAAAATCCGCTCCGCGACGAAATGTGGACCTCCGCCAAGCTCAATGATGGAAAGCTGACGGGTTACGGCTTCGGTTGGGGCGTCAGCAACTCGCCCAAACTGCAATTGGCCGAACACAGCGGTGCCTGGCAGGGCTTCACCACCTACATTGGTCGCTTGATCAGCAGCAAACTTACGGTGGTGGTGCTTACCAATCTCGACGCGGGCCGCTCAAACCCCGGCAAGATAGGACATCGAATTCTTACATCCCTGGAGCCAAAACTAATATCTGAACTGAAGCGGTAGAGGTGATCCTAACGTACACTAGCGTTACCATGCCCACGCTTTCTGAACTCAAAGGTCGTCCGGTGATTAGCCTCAATGAAGGTGAGAAGCTCGGCGCAATTAAAGATGCGTTGGTAGATACGACGAACAAGGTTGTGGGCGGATTTCTGCTCCAGGCCAATGACGGAGATTTGGCGCTGCCATTTCCGCACATTCGGGCGATTGGTCCCGACGCGGCAACCGTGGAAACGGCGGCCAGCTCTCAGAGCCCGGTGGGCGAGGGCGGATTGGAGGGTACGCGCAAATTTGCCGAGCTCGCCAAGCAGCAAGTGGTGGATTCGGAAGGAAAGCACCTAGGCCACCTCGGCGACATTACATTTGGGATGGATGGTGTGATCACGGACATTGAAATCCGATCTGGCGGCTTCTTGGGCATCAAAGAAGACAAAACGCTCTATCCCATTTCGGTCGTGCGCTCTTTTGGCACCAGCGTAGTGACGGTCGAAGGCATTCCGCAGCCAGAAGCTACCGAGTAGTCAATCCTCTTCCAGGTTGCGCAAGCCGCGGAACGTATCGATCCACTCGTTATCGCCCTTGCCCTCCTGAAACAGCCAGGTTTTGTTGAACGCGATCTTCTCGTCGGCCGAGTTCTTTGCCTTCTCCATCCCGGCGATGAAGACCGAGTTCTTTCCGAATTTCTTGTTCACCGTATCTACCGCGGACATCAGATCGGCCCGATCCTGGGTCTCTTCAAACAAGCTCGGCGTTACTCCCGTCCGCTCCTTTAGGCGAGAAAGCACTACGCCCACCCCGCGTGGACGGACAAAGTCATGCGATGGCCAGAGTCTCAGCAGGGCTTCATTCATGGTCACCGTGTCTTGAGTCGGTGGCAACGCGGCGTGAGCCTCCCAACTGCGATCAAAGCCATTCACGTAAACCGTCAGGTGCTCGGTCCATAGATTGTTCTCCCGTAACCGCGCGCTCGCTTTCTGTAGAAGCCGCATCAGCACGTCGCGACAGCCTTTCTCGTTCCGCAACACCGGGGGCAAAACGTGGCTGTGCGAAAGCGACTTCCGGTCCGTCTCCTCCTCCGGCATATCGAACCCGCGCAGTAAATACCACCACCGCTCCCCGATCACACTGCCAAATGCCTGCCTCAGTTCCGAACGGGGCGTTTGACAAAGATCCTGCGCCGAGAAAATACCGGCCGCGTTTAGCCGCGCCTGCATGCGACGATTGATGCCCGTGAAATCGGTCAACTTCAGGCTGGACAGTCGCTCCGGTAAATCGTGCTGCGTCAGCGTCACCAAGCCGTCCGGCTTCTGAAGCTCGGTGCCAATCTTCGCCAGAAACGCGTTCGGCGCGATGCCGATCGAAGCGGTCATGGCCGGTCCGATGTCTTCTCGCAGCCGCTTCTTCATCTCCAGTGCCAATTCCCGCGCCCGACCCGGTTGCTGCTCTTCTCCGATTAAGCGAAACCGCATCTCGTCGATGCTACAAACCTTGTCGATGGGCAGCACCTTTTCCGCCACCTCCTGCACCCGCTTGTGATAGGCCACGTAAACCGTCGGCCGTGCCTTAGCGAGCACCAACCCCGGACACATGAACTTCGCATCGCGGATCAGAGTCCCCGTTTTCACGCCAAACGCCTTCGCCTCGTAGCTGGCGGCGATGACAAAACTGGTATCGGCGTCGACCGCGCAAACTGCCACAGGTCTCCCGCGCAGTGCGGGATCCTCGTTTTGCTCCACGCTGGCAAAGTAGCTGTTCAGATCCAGGAACAGGTACCGGAGCGGGCGCGGCTGGCGTTCAATGGGTAGAGAATTGTCTACTATAAATCTATTTTACGCCAGCCCGAGGGATTCTACTGACTGTAAAGATCCATATTCAGAAGAATTCTTGCCTGGGTGCGATCCATTTTGATGGCCGTCCACGGTGAGGTTAAGCCTTGCGAGACGAAGCTCGCCGGGTCCGGGGTTCGCTCCACCGCATCTACGATAATGGACCCGTTCGGTCCCGAACGCAGACTCTTAACGAATACGCTGTATCCGCCGGTCCGCCGCGATCCGAGGGTGACAAACACCACCATCTCCCGGGTCCAGTCAATATTGCCCGGCGCTATCATGCCGTTCTGTCCGGTCAGGTTTCCGTAGACTCGGCGGAAGTCGTTAGCGGTTCGCGCTACCACCAGCTCTTGCTTGGTGGCATTAGACCGCACGCTGGATGTGAGATTAGACCAATTCACGGGGCTGGAGTTATCGTTCGGATTACCCGTTATTGGGGGATTCGTGGGTCGATTCGGCCATCCGTTGTTGTAGCCATAGCCGTCGTCATAGCCTGGCTGGGGCTCAAACTGGGAGAGGTTCAGCAGAAATCCCGATGCCATCTTATCTACCGTAACGACCGTAAAAGGCGTCGATGGTCGGCGGTTGACGTACGAGCCGGGGGCGGGAGTTCTTTCCGTCGCGTCAATCACCCATCGACCGCCACCGCCGCGTCGAATTCCCGTGACGAATACCGAATAGCCACCGCTGTCGCGTCGTCCCAGGGTGATCACGACGACCTTCTTCCGCGTGAAATCATAAACGCGCGGAGCGGTTTCGCCCGGCTTGCCGGTCAATTTATTCCAAGTGCGCTGCCAGTCAATTTGGTTGCTCGCTTCCGAAACCGATTGCCCGGTGATCTGACACTGGGTTCCCGAAGTGAGGTTTGCCCAGTCAACATCGTTGTTCGTGCCGCCCGCGTAAATTTGGCTGTAGCCGGTGGCGGTTACTCCCAACGCCATTGCCATGAAAAAAACCTGAAGATTCCGCATTGATCCTTTCCTTTCGACGGCTGATCCTGCTCTCGGTTTCAGCAAATCCATGGTTCGGCATCGAAATGGGGTCGATGGGGGCGATAATAGTAGGCATGCGCAACGGGGCGGGAGAGTGGCTCGGACTCTCCACCAGCGAACGCCTTCCGTTTCTGGAAGGAATGCGCGGAATCTTGGCGATCTACGTGGTGTTGGGCCACATTGCCAGCATGGCCGACCCCAGCGGTCTCGCTGGTCGCCGGAGCGACAGCCCAGAATGGATGCAGCGCCTGCTCGCTCCTTTTGCCTACGGTCACTTAGCGGTGGCGGGATTCATCGTTCTCAGTGGTTTCTGCCTCCAATTGTCTCTGTACGCATCGGGCAACGGAACGGTTAAGCACCTTGGCCGATTCTTTCTTCGCCGTGCCCGTCGCATCTTGCCGACCTACTATGCGGCTCTCATCATCAGCCTTGCCGTCTGCTTTACCGTTACCAACCGGCTCGCAGGAATGCCGTTCGAGCTGTACGTTCCCGTAACTCCCGAAAACACCTGGGCCCACATCTTCCTTATCCATAACTGGAATCCGGATTGGATGTACAAGATCAATGGCGTTATGTGGAGCATCGCCATCGAGGCGCAACTATACATCGTCTTTCCTGCCCTTGCTTGGTTGGTCTCGCGTAGGCATAGTGGAAGCCGGTGGGGCATGTTGGTGGGAGCTTATGCCGTTGCCGCCGTGGTCACCGAGACCGCGCCGAACGGGCTGAAACTCTACCCGTGGTATCTCGCCCTCTTTGCCACGGGTATGTTTGCCGCGAGTCTGGCATACCGACCGTTGTCCCAGCGTGCGGTCTCGCTGGCTCCCGGGTGGATCGCCGCGACCGGATCTATCCTCTATTTAGGATTCGCTATCGCCCTTCGCTGGGAACTGCCGCTGCGAGACATTGGCATCGCCGGGCTCGTTTCGGCACTCGCCTACGTCTGGACCGTGGATTCACACCACTGGCTGGCTCGGTCGCTGGGAAGTCGCCCACTGTATTGGCTCGGATCCATGAGCTACAGCCTGTACCTGGTCCACCACCCCATCCAGCAGGTCTTCTACTTTTGGCGACCCATTTGGGTGAATACGAACGACCGAATCTTGATCTACTTGACCGCGGTTTTGCCCATTAACATCGCGCTGGCGTGGTTGTTCTACCGAGTCTTTGAGCGCCCCTTTGCCCGTGGAAACAGCGATACTGATCAAGAACCGCCCGACGCGTTCTTCCCCAAGCGTTTTCCCCTCCGCACCGCCACGAGCGACTGAAAGACTAGTGATCCCACGGCGAAGGGGCACGAACCGCCCCAGTCGTGGCGTCGGTTTTCCCTCATCCCCAACCTTTCTCGCCCGGCACCCCGGACGGTACGCTACTTTTTGTGAATTCCTTCCGCGAGTTGCCCCGCGATACGAACCAAGCCCGGGGCATCGGTGAATATGCCGTTGAATTCCTTGCCCACGCGACTCCATCGGCGGCCGTACTTGAGCGGACCCAGATGTTTTTCACCGATTCGGTTCTCTGCGGACTCTCCGCGCTAGCGCTCGAAACCAATGCCCCCACCATTCTTGCCGCCGAAGCGCGGGAGTATTTAGATTCGAACGGCGCCACCCTTCTGGGCTCCGCCGACCGGGTGAAGGCAGAGAAGGCGATTGTCGCCAACGGCTCCGCCGTCCGCGAGTGGGACAGCAACGGAACCAACTTTGGCTACCGGCCAGAACGCGGCTGGACGGCCGGGGAGTTTGGCCATAACGATTTCTATTCCGTCCCCGTCGCTGCCGCCCAAGAATCGTGTCTGGATGGTGCCGCTGCCCTCCTCGGTATGGTGCTGGTGGATGAAATCCGCGGTCGTCTGGCGGAAGTATTCAGTTTGAAAAGCTACCGTATCGATCACGTCGTGCACGGGGCAATCGCCAGCGCCGCGACCTACGGTGCGCTCCGGGGAGCAACCGCCGAACAGATTGAATCCGCGATTGGCATGTTTGTCGCTCACCACATTCCGTGGCGTGCCATCCGAGCCGGGAAGCAGCTCAGTGATAGCAAAGGCGCCAGCGCCGCCATTTCGACCGAAGCGGCCGTGCTGTGCATGAAACGTGCGATGCGAGGCTTCATCGGCCCGGCTGATATCTTCCGCAATCCGGAATCTATGTTCCGCCAATTCCAGCCCACCAGCGGCGATTCCCCATTTGATTTGTCTCTCGGTTGGAGCGGCGACGACTTTGCCATCCAGGGAATGCACCTAAAACTCGGGCTTTATGAGCACCAGTCGGCGGGCGCCATTCAAGCGGTTATTTCCATGCTCGCCGATCCCCACCTGCGACAACCGGGGGCGATCGAACGAATCATTATCCGCGCCTACGAGCCGGCCTTTTCCATCATCGGCGATCCCGCGAAGCGCGATCCCAAAACCCGACAAAGCGCCGATCATTCCATGGCATTCATCGTTGCCCGCACGCTCAAAAAGGCAGTTGTGTCAGATGAGAATCAGTGGGTGAAGCTGTGGCAAGATGCCATGCTCCTACCGGAAGACTACGATGATGCCGCGCTGCAAGATCCCGAAACCCGCTCCTGGATGGACAAGATCGAGTTCCAGCACGGCGGCCCCGAATACGATGCCAAATATCCCGAAGGCATTCCCACCTCGGTCGACCTCATCACCCCGGATCACACCGAGACTTCCGGACTTGTGATGTTTCCCCTGGGACACGCCCGGAACAACGGCAACCACCTCTCGGAGGTGTTGGATACCAAGTGGCGACGCCTGAGCGAAATTGCTGGCGACCCCGAAGGAACGTTCCTAAGCCAGCTTTCTCAACTGCCAAAACTAACCGCGCCTGAACTGTTAGGCATATACAGTCGGTGAAATATCACACTCAGTCTTCGGCGGAAAAGATAAAAATTACATTAGAAACCGAAAATTCAATCCAAACTGCCCGGTTTGGGTTGCATATTACTCATCACTGATGTATTCTCACGATAAATCAACAGTCGACTAGTCCAGCGGACGAGCCGTCATATAGCAGGAAATTCCATGGAAACCGACGCACTGTCCCTTAGCAATCCAATATCCGATGTGGCGATCATCCGCAGCGAGGTCGAAACGAAGCGATTTCACCAGATGATCGAGGATACGCGGCGTCGGGCGTATTCGATGGCTCTTCAGCTCACCCGAAATCCCTCGGATGCGGAAGACTTGATGCAGGAAACCTTTGTGAAGGCGTGGCGCGGCTTTGATACCTACATGCCGGGTCGCCCGTTCCTTAACTGGCTTCTCCGCATTATGCAGCGGGCCTATTTGGATAACCGCCGCCGTGACAATCCGATCCGCCGCGCGGAATCGCTTCACTCCATGATTTCGCCTTCCGACGGTGAAGTGCAGGATATGCCGATCGCCGATTTGGGCCCGACTCCGGACCAAGAAGTCCTCCACGATGAGTTCCGGATCCAGCTTCACGAAGCCCTGGCCGAACTCCCCGAGGTTTATCGACTGGCGATTGTGATGTGCGACCTAGAAGGACTCAGTTATGCCGAAATTGCCGAGCAGCAGCGCACCACCATCGGCACCGTTCGCAGCCGCATCCACCGGGGTCGTCGCCTTCTCCGCGATATTGTGGTGAAGAGCGGTTTGGTTAACCTTAAGTAGTTCCGCCTAAGTGGGATGTTTCGGCATGCGTGAAAATGCGATGACCGAATTGTCCCACAGGGTTTCCGCGAGAGCCTCGGGTGTCCGACCGCCTATTTCTGCCATCGTACGTAAGATTTCCGGCAGATACGCGGGCTCGTTGGGTTTGCCCCGGTGAGGAATGGGTGCCATGTACGGGCTGTCGGTCTCTAGCAACCAGGTTTCCACCGAGACGGCGCCGAAAGCCGCCCGCAGTTCTTCATTCTTGCGGTATGTCACCGGACCATCGGCCCCAAACCAGGCTCCCAGCTCGGCGAGTGGCAGTATCTCCGCCTTGGTGCCGGAGAAGCAGTGGATCACGTACCGGTCCGGTCCGCGCAGTTGCAGAATGGGAATAAAATCGGCAAACGCCTCCCGGACGTGAAAGATGATGGGCAGAGAAAAGTCGGTGGCTAACGCTAGCTGATCTTCCAACGCGACCAATTGACGATCAAACGGGGCGTATGCCCAGTGCCGATCTAGCCCAATTTCGCCCAAACCGACCACTTTGGGATGATGCAGCAATTGGCGGAGGGTGGTAAGGGATCCCGGATTGTAATCCGCTGTGTAGTTTGGGTGCCAACCCAGCAGCGCAAAGACATCATCGAACCGATCGGCGAACGCAAGGGCGTTGTCCCAATCGGCTGGGTTCACTCCCACCACATTAAATCTCGCGACGCCGGCCGCGCGGGCTCTGTCCAGTACCGCTTCGGGATCGGGAAACGCCTCCTTATCGTGAAGGTGGCAATGAGTGTCGTACAGCCGCACGGCTCATTGTGTAAGAAGTTGCCGCCATTACTGGATTAAGTGGCCGCTTTTTCTCGGTATTGCACGGCTTCTAGAACGTGCTGTCGCTGAAGGTGATCTTCGCCGTTTAGGTCGGCGATGGTGCGGGCTACCTTCAGGATTCGGTCGAAGACGCGGCCGCTGAGGTTGAGTCGGGCGGCGACCATTTTCATCAGCTCCCGCATTTCATCGGTGAGCTCTACGGTTTCCTTTATCTCTCGCGGCGACATCTTGGCGTTGAGGCGGTCTCGGCCGAGGCGGGCCGATTGGAGTTCTCGGGCCCGCATCACTCGGTCGCGGATGGCGGCAGAGGGCTCTCCGCCCGAGCCGTCGATGAGTTCGTCGGGCTTCAGCCGGGGGACATCTAGGTGGATGTCGATGCGATCCATGAGGGGGCCGGAGATGCGGCCCGCGTAGCGGGCGCAACTGTTGGGGTTGCTGACGCACTTCTGCTCCGGATAGCCCTTGAACCCGCAGGGACAGGGGTTCATGGCCCCGATGAGGATGCACTCGGCGGGGAAGGTGATGGTGTTTTGCACCCGGGCGACCGTGACCACACCGTCTTCCAGCGGTTGGCGCAGGGCTTCTAGCACCGAGCGATCGAACTCCGGCAGCTCGTCCATAAAGAGCACGCCAAAGTGGGCCATGGAGATTTCACCCGGCTTGGGATTGGTTCCGCCGCCCACAATGGCGGCGTGGGACGCGCTGTGGTGGGGCGACCGGAAGGGCCGTTCCCACACCAATCCGCCCCCGCCGCCTTTGGCGCCACTGGCGCTGTGGATGCGGGTGACGGCGATGCTTTCGCCCATGGAGAGCGGCGGCAGGATGGTCGGGAGTCGGCGCGCCAGCATGGTTTTGCCCGACCCGGGCGGACCCACCATGAGCACGTTATGACCGCCCGCGGCGGCGATTTCCAGGGCGCGCACCGCGTGCTTTTGGCCCTTTACGTCGGCAAAGTCCACGCCGTAATCGCGCTCAGTGAGCGTGGTGGGCATGGCCACCGGGGTCGGTTGGTACAGCGACGAGCCATTTAGGAGCTCGACCGCTTCCAGGAGGGTGCGGACTCCGTAGACCTCTACCCCTTCCACCACCGCCG
>CANFJD010000048.1 GCA_947447315.1 Fimbriimonadaceae bacterium | reverse complement strand
GGTCAGCATGGCGCTTTTATCTCGAGACCCGGTGGTGATTGGGGTGGGGACGTTTGCGTTGCTTTACTTCAGTAACGCCTACAACTTTGCGGACGGGCTGGATTGGCTCGCCGGGACGATCTTGTTCGGCTACGTTGCCGGGTTGCTGTTCTTGGTTCCACCGGGGAGTTGGCAACGGGATTTGGCCGGGTTACTGGGGGCGGCAGTGCCGTTCATGATCTTGAATCGACCCAAAGCCAAGATCTTTATGGGTGACGTCGGATCGATGTTTATTGGCGCTTGGCTGGGACTCGCAAGTCTCACGATTTTGGGTCCGGCGTATCAGTTTGGGATGCGACCAGGGGAAGCAGCGGGAACGACGCCGGCGGTTGGAGCGGCGATCGGGGTGGTGATCGTGCTTTCGATCGTGCTGTCGATTGAGTTAATTCCGGTTCCGTTGCAGATTTTGAGCGTGAAACTGCGCGGAAAGAGACTGTTTCCGCCGACCCCGATCCACCATGCTTTTCAGCGGGCGGGCTGGAAAGAGCCGCAGATTGTTGCTCTGTTTTTTGCCGGGCAAGTGCTTTGTTCGCTGGCGGCGGTTGGGCTTTTGATCGCGTCGGGAGGGATCGTTAGCCGGTGATCGCCGTGATGGGTTTGGGTCGTTCGGGCTTGGCGGTGGCAAAAGCCGTTACGCGCTCAGGCGGGAATGTGGTTGTGCTCGACCAGAAACCCGAGGGGCAATTAGCCAAGCCTGAGCTCAAGGCCGAGGCGGAAGCAACGGGAGCGAAAGTCGTCACCGGTTGGGACGGAGCGACATTGCCTGACGGAGTGACGCAGTTGGTGGTGAATCCGGCGGTTCCGATGCGCCATCCCCTCTTGGCATCGGCACGCGCGGCGGGAATTGAGGTTATCGGCGAGATCGAATTCGCCTATCGGATTGCTAAGGCTCCGATCGTGGCGATTACGGGTTCGAACGGAAAGAGCACGACGGTGGTGATGACGCTTCAGTGTTTGACCGCCTGTGGATTTGAGGCTCGCCTCTGCGGAAATCTGTACGGTAGCGGGTACGAGGAATCAACTTTGACCGAGGCAGCGCTAGAAGCCTCCGACTCGGAAATCCTGGTTGCCGAAGTAAGCAGTTTTCAACTAGAAACCATTGAGAGATTTCGTCCGATGGTGGCGGGAATCACAAAGATTGCGCCGGACCATTTGGATCGCTATGAGGGATTCACGGAATACGCGGCTACAAAGAATCGGATCTTTGAAAATCAGACGGCGGCAGATTTTGCGGTGGTGAGGGCGTTTGATCCCGATGTGAGAGTTCCGGGGCACGTGAGTGGCGAGTATCGGCCGCGCGGACTCCGAGGGAAGGCAGAGACGAGCACGACTGGCCCACGCGTGCTGACCTTCGGGGCGAGTGGAACGCACGCGCAGATTGACGAAGCTGAAATTCGAATCTTGGATAAGTCGGTGCCGTTGCGAGATTTACCGTTCACAGAGCCGCACAACTATCAGAACGCGGCGATGGCGGCGTTGATGGCCTTTGCGGCGATTAGGGCACGAGCCGAACGGGACCCCTACGGAGCCGCCGCGCAATTACTCGCTGACGCCCAACGGGACTGGCAAGCCGCCCGCCCGCGGCGGACTTACGGGCCGAATGCGGTGGCACCGGAGTACATTTTGCCGGCGAAAATTCTTGATGGCTTGAGAGGATTTCGCGGTCTGGCGCACCGGATGGAGATGGTAGGTTCTCGCGACGGGGTGCGGGTGATCAATAACTCGATGTGTACGAATCCGGACGCCGTGATGAATGGGCTACAAGCGGCGAAGGATCCGGTTCACATGCTGATGGGTGGCATCAATAAGGATTTGAACGAGAAGGATTGGCAACCGCTACGGGCGTATCTGGCGAACCGTCGGCATCGGGTTTATCTGTTTGGACGAGACGCGGGGACCATTAACCAGTACCTGGGCGGCAATGAGACGGATTACGGGATGATGGATGCGGCATTTTTTGCGGCAACCCAGGTGGCGCGCAAGCCGGACATCATCATGCTGGCGCCGGGATGTGCCTCGTCGGATCAGTTTCGCGACTTTGTTCATCGCGGAAACGTCTTCAAGCAGATGGCCAAGCAGTGGCTGGCGGAGGGAGTAGCTCAGTGAGGCCGGACATACGTCGTCGGGATCCGGTTTTAATGGGGCTGGGGATCCTAGCCACGTTGGTGGGGCTGCTGTTTATTTTCGACGCGGGATATGCGCGGAGTATTCAGAGTTCGGGTTCGCCGATTCCGGGCGAGTTCCGGATGCAGGCAATCTATCTGCTGGCGAGTTTGGTGGTCTACGGGATTGCCGCTAACATTCCGCTGAACTGGTACCAAAAGGCAGCGCCTTGGCTGTGGGGTGCAACGTTGATGTGTCTAGCCTTGGTAGACGTGATTGGGCACGAACAGAACGAGGCGAAACGATGGATCAAGCTGGGACCCATCACGTTTCAGCCGTCGGAATTTGCGAAGCTGACCGTAATCTTGATGCTGGCGGCGGTGTTTGCCAACAGGACGAAATGGAAGCCGAAGCCGTATCGGGATTGGTCGGAATATTTGGATCGAAACGCAATGCCGAAGCTAAAGCGGTCTTGGCCGTGGTGGAGCGCATTGGCGGGCGTGGTGCTGGTGGAAGCCGGCAAAGACCTCGGGACGGCGGCCGTTCTCCTGTTAATCATCCTCACCATGTTTGTTGCCGGTGGGGTGTCATGGCGGTCGATGGTGTTGGTGGCGGCACTATTGGCGGTGGTTACGGTTGGCGTGGTGACGAAGCAGCCGTACCGGGTGGATCGCATCAAAAATCACTGGCAACGCTGGAATAAGAATGTGGTGGATGATGTGGGATTCCAGACCACGCAGGCCGAACGCGGGGCGGCGGAAGGGAAGATTATCGGGCACGGCATTGGAAACGGACAGGTAAAGCAGATCATCCCGGCGCCAACGACGGACTTCATCATGGCGACGATTGCCGAAGAGACGGGGTTAGTGGGGAGCGCGGTGGTGATTGCTCTGCTCGCCGGGATTTGTGCACGATTACTGGCGATGAGTCAACGGGCACCGGACCGGTTTGGGGCGTTGATTCTCGCGGGTTCAGCGGGTTGGATAGGCGTTCAGACGTGTACGAACGTGATGATGGCGAATGCAACGTTGCCTGCGATTGGTATTCCCATTCCGTTCATTAGTTCGGGCGGGAGCAGTCTGATCGCATTGTGGTTGATGCTGGGAGTGAGCCAAAGCGCGCTCGTGGGATTTCGGGAAGAACGGGAGGTAACCCATGCGAATCGCCCTCACCGGAGGTGGCACTGGTGGTCACGTTTTTCCCGCGCTTGAGATAGGTCGGGCCGCGCGCGAAGCGGGCGCGGATCTGGTTTATCTGGGGTCGCACCGCGGGATGGAGCGGGATCTGGCGGGCCCGGCGCAGATGGAGTTTGTAGGATTTGCGGCGGAGCCTTTGTGGTCGCTGAAAACGGCGCGCGGATGGAAGTCTTTGATAAGTCTGATCCAGGCCCGCCGCGAGGCTAAGCAGTGGCTGCGGGCGAACCCAGTTGATGCAGTTTTCAGTACCGGCGGCTACGCGGCGGGACCGGTAATGGGGGCGGCGCGCTCGCTCGGAATTCCCTATGTGGTGCACGAGGCAAACTCGATCCCCGGACGGGCGAACCGTATGTTTGCCACGTCGGCAAAGGCGTTTACTTCCGTTTTTTGGGCGACAGCGAAGGTGATTCCTACGACGGTGCGTACAGGACAACCGATTCGGCGGGAACTCCGTGAGGCGGCAAATATGAGGTCGGACGAACCGCGGAAAGGCATTCTGGTGGTGGGAGGAAGTCAGGGCGCCCAGGCGATCAACGAGGCGATTTTGGCGTTGAAAATTGACGTGCCGATCACGCTGGTGGCAGGCGCAAAAAACTTTGACGGGCTGAAATCGCGGGCATCCGGAATTGACTTGCGGGCGTTTTTGGCGGCAAGTGAGATGGCGGCGGCGTATCGATCCGCGGAGCTGGTGATTGGCCGAAGCGGAGGATCCTGCGCGGAGTTTGCGGCGTTTCAAATCCCGAGCATCCTGGTTCCGTTGCCAAGTTCGGCCGACGATCATCAACGCGTGAACGCACGAGAATTAGTGAGCATCGCGGGCGCGAGTCTCTTGGAACAGTCGGATCTAGCCAAATTACCGGCGGTGATCGACGGATGGTTGACCGACGACGCTCGACGAGAGCACGCGCGTCACAATCTAGAGAACTGGGACTGTCCAAATGCGACGGCGGACATTTTGAACCTATTGCTGAACTAACGATGCGAACACGCCAAGAGATACAGACTGCTTTTTCTGACCGCTCCGTTTTGAATGGGGGAGCAGAAGGAACGCCGATTCGCCTATTTTTGGTGGGAATGGGTGGGGCGGGAATGAGCGGTTTGGCCCGATTGGCCAGAGCCCGCGGATTGGTGGTGGCAGGAAGCGATGCGGCGGCGAGTGACGAGACCCATCGACTAGTAGAAGAGGGGTTCACGCTGACGGTGGGACACGGCGAGGCGGCGGTGGATCACTTTTGTCCGGACGCGATTGTCCTTTCAGACGCGATAGATTTGCAGACGAGTCCCGAGGTCGCAGCGGCGGAACGGCTTGGGATTCCCCGACTGCGACGGTCACAACTGCTGGGATGGCTATTAGAAGGTCGGAGAACGATTGCGGTGACCGGAACTCACGGCAAGACGACGACGACGGGGATGATTGGAGCCGGGTTGACGGCGGCCGGTCTGGACCCGCTGGTGGTGGTGGGCGCCAGTATCCCGGCTTGGGGCGGACCGATTTTGTTTGGGTCCGGTCGGTGGGCGGTGGTGGAAGCGTGCGAGGCTTATGACTCGTTCCACGATCTGGACCCGGACATCGTGGTGGTGACGAATTTGGAACCGGACCACCTGGACTACCACGGCAGTTGGGAGCAGCTTCAGGAAAGCGTCCAGAGATTTGTAGACCGAGCGGCGACGGACCTCATTGTTCCGGGGGAAGATTCGGGAGCGGTAGGCCTGACGGAGCAGTGGCGCAGTACAACCGGGGAAGAAGCGACGGTGGTGCAGGTGGGCGACGTTTATGACGTGCCGGATTTAGCGCTGCCGGGCGCGCACAATCGGATCAACGCAAACCTGGCGCGGGCAGCTTGTTCGGCCGCACTGGTGGAAGATGGCGTGAACGGTAGCGTGGATGCAAGACTGGATCGGGCGGTGGAAGGGATTCGCGGGTTTACCGGAGCCGAACGTCGGTTGCAGGTGGTGATGGATGAAGACATCACCGTAGTGGATGATTACGCCCATCACCCAACCGAGATTACGGCCAGCATTTCGGCCCTAAGAGAGAAGTTTCCGGGCAGGAGGTTGGTGGTGGCTTATCAGCCCCATCTGTATTCTCGCACTCGAGAGCATTTGGACGAATTTGCCATGACACTTTCCGCGGCGGATGTGCTGGTGATCACGGATATCTATCCGGCCCGGGAAGCCCCGATTGCGGGGATTTCTAGTTCGTTAATCGCCGAGAAGTCGACGACGGAGGCCTACTACGTACCGAGTCGACATTTACTTCCGCGAGAAGTAGCGCGAATGGTGCAGCCCGGGGATGTGGTGTGCGGTATGGGCGCAGGAACGATTGGAGAGTTCGCGGGTCAGTTTTCGGCAGAGTGGCGGCGGCGCAACCGCACTCCGATAAAGGTGGTGGTACTACGAGGCGGCGACAGTTCGGAGCGGGAAGTTTCGCTCCATAGCGCGAATGCAGTGGCGGCGGCGTTGCGGACGAGGGGGTACGACGTGATGGAATTGGACCTCGCGGATCGCCTTCTGCGAACCGGCCAGATTGTAGAATTTCAAGGAGCGGACCGGCCGGACGTGGTGTTTTTGGCGGTGCACGGGACTAACCAAGAGGACGGAGCGACACAGGGGTTCTGTGAGTTGATGCATATCCCATATACGGGAAGCGGCATTTTGGCGAGCGCATTGGCGATGGATAAGGCGCGGGCCAAACTCGTTTTGGCTTCCGCAGGATTGCCGGTGCCACAAGGTTGGCGATTGAGGCGCGGTGAGTCGGCAACTGTGCCCGATGGCGACTACGTTGTGAAGCCGAACGCCAACGGTTCCACGGTGGGAGTTTCGTTCGTGACGGTGCGGAATGGGGACCGGCAAGAACTTGAGGCAGCGATTGCTCGGTCGTTCCGGTACGACGATATCGTTCTGGTGGAAGAGCGGTTGGTGGGGATGGAAGTGAGTGTGCCGGTGCTGATTGACCGAGCACTGCCCACGATTGAGATAGTGCCAGCGCAGGGGACTTACGATTTTGCCAATAAGTACACGCCGGGGGCGACGGCAGAGATTATTCCAGCCCGATTGCCGGCAGAAATCTACCAGGAGACACAGAGACTGGCCTGGAGGGCGCACGAGACATTGGGCTGCGCGGGCGCGACCCGGACGGACATGATTGTGACCGAGCGTGGTCCAGTGATTTTGGAGGTGAACACATTGCCGGGTCTCACGGGGACATCGTTGCTGCCGAATAGCGCGGCCGCGGCAGGAATTGACTTCCCAGAATTGTGCCATCAGATCACCCAAGACGCTTTGAGACGCGCGGCGGAGCGGACGTAGAGAGAATGGCGAAAAGACGACGGCGAAAGCCGCGCTGGGGCCGGATTCTGTGGCCGCTCGTGATCATTTCGAGTGTTTCCGGCTGGTTCTTTAGCTCGGCGACGGCTCTGACTTCGGTGCGTGTGGAAGGCGCCAAGCCGGTGGATGAAGCTCGAATCCGCGGCATTCTGGAGACCGGGCGCTACACTCCGTTTCCAAAGCTGAATGGTTCTAACTTTGAATCGCTAGTGATGGACATTCCCGGGGTGGATACCGCTCGACTGAGTCGGACACCGTTTGGGCGCGGAACGATGGTGGTGAGTTACACACGTCCAGTCGCCCGGGTTAATAATGGCAAGACATTCTTGATGGGCGAGAACGGCACGTTTTTCACGGATCGGGGAGAGGAGAATCTGCCCGAAGTCAGAGTAAATCCTCAGCTAGAGTTTGGAGCTTCCGGACTGGCTAATCAGTTTGATTCGCCAACCGTGATGAAGCTGGTGGCGGAGCTAGGAGACCGGTTTGCGAGTAACCGCTATCGCGTCGAGGTGCCGGTGATCAATCAGTTTTTGGCCGTGGTGGATAACTGCGTGATCGAGTTCGGAGATTCGACCCAATTGGACGAAAAATTTCGGCTTCTGGATGGTCTGATTCGAGAGAATTCTAACCTCATCGCCAGTTCAAAGCGCGTGGTGCTGACGCAAATTCGAAATCCGGTGAATAGCCCGGCGGTCTCGTCAGATGCACACCCTAAAAATGGCCCTAACTCCGGCGCAAATGACTCCCAAAATCCGCCAAACTAATATCGTAAATTCGCCTGGTAGATGGCGTCAAAATGAAGATCTTTAATCCGCGTTCCGCGTCCCCGGCCTGGATATGGCCCGTGAGTGCCATGTGCGTGGTGCTTTCGTTTATGCTTTCCTTGGCTTGGGTTACGAAGGATAACCGCCGGTCCCGTTCGCAGTTCCTGTCGCCCGATCAATCGAAGCGGATGACGGAGGCGACGGTGGATATTGAGGGCTTCCAAAATTTGCAGAGTGAGGTTGAAAAGCTGCAAAAGGAAAAGACGCGGCTGGAAAACGTTCTAGCGGGGTCGGGTAGCCAAACGCGGGCCCTGAACGATAGTTTGCAGGCCGCAAAAGTGGTGGCAGGACTGACGGAACTGGAAGGCCCGGGAATCATGGTGGTGTTGCGCGATAGCGCCAAGACGTCGGGTAGCGACTTTGGTGGACTCAGCGACGCGATCATTCACGACACCGACGTCTTGCAGGTGGTGAACGAGCTGTTTTCGGCGGGAGCCGAAGCGGTAGCGGTGAACGATCTGCGAGTGGCAAACCGGGTGAGTTTTCGATGCGTGGGGCCGACGATCTTGGTGAATGACGTCAAGATTGCGAGTCCGATTGAGATTCGCGCCATTGGTGATCCAAAGACGTTGCTGGGGGCGATGAACCTCCCCGGTGGCATTTTGGCCCAGTTTCGACAAACGGATCCGGCGATGGTGCAATTAGAGCGCATCCAGCGCATGAATTTGAAACCATTTACCGGGAATACCGACTACCGATTTGGCAAGCCGCCAAAGGCAAATCTGCCGGGAGCGAGCAAATCTTAATTCTCATTCCGGTCATCGCGATCATTATTGGTGCGCTTTTGGCGTACGTGGTGAAAACCGGGCCCGTGGCGGGAGAGTGGGGGCAATACTTGGCGGTTGGATGCTTGGCGGGACTGGACACGGTTCTCGGTGGGGTCCGGAGTGGGTTGGAAGGTCGTTTTCGGAACGACGTCTTTATCACCGGATTCATTTCGAACGTGCTGATCGCCTTCATGTTGGCGTGGGTGGGTGACCGTATCTTCATCAACTTGTTCACCGCGATTGCGCTGGTTTTTGCTGGACGCATCTTTAATAATTTGGCGACGATCCGGCGTTTTGCCCTCACGGCATATACTGATTATCAAGCGCGACGACAGGCAGCGCGACCGACGTCCGTCACGGCAGAAGAAGGCTAGCGGCGCGACTACTAGCTCTTCTCGTTCAACAAAAATTTCAGGGGATATTCGAATTGCGATCACTCATTATCGATTTGGGCGACACTCACGTGGCCGCAGGGATTGCCAGCGGTGCACGCGGGGCACTGGAAGCATTTTCTTCGGTGCCGGTGAGTGGGTTAAAGAAGGGAGTCGTATCGCAGACGGCGTCTGTCTCCACGGCAATTCAGCAGGCGATTGAAGCGCTTGGTAAGGACGTTAGTGGACTACCGGTAATTGTCAATCTTTCGGGCGGGCACGTGGAAGTGATGCCAACTCAGGGATTGAAACTCATCTCACCCAAGAATCGGGCGATCACTCACCACGACGTGATGGAGGTGGTGAATCACAGCCGAAGTATCGTTTTGGCAAATGATCGGGAACAGGTTCATATCGTTCCCCGTGGATTTCGGGTGGATGGCCGGGCGGGAGTTCAGGATCCGGTTGGGGAACCTGCTTTTCGGTTAGAGGTGGAATCGTTGCTGGTGACCGCTCACCGTGAATCCGCGAGAATGTCGATGGATGCCTTGGCGGCGGCGGGGATTCCGGACGCTCGGTTTGTCATGGGCGCTTTAGCCAGTGGCCTCGGCGCACTCACGGACAAGGAGATCAAGTCGGGGGCAATCGTGATTGATATTGGTGGAGGGGTGACCGATGTCTCGATGTTTAGAGACGGCAGTTTGGCGGCAGCGGCGTCGTTGCCAGTGGGCTCGTACTCGGTGACGCAGGATATCGCTCAGTTGCTTAAGACTTCTACCGAAGAAGCAGACCGGCTTAAGGTCTCTCACGGAAATGCCTATCCGGTTGACGTGCCGGATTCTGCGACCGTGGAAGTTCAGCAACTAGGGCAGCCGGTGCCGCGACCGATGCAAGGGAAAGTTCTGGCAGAAATTATTGAGAGCCGTGTTCGAGAGATCTTGCGGCTGGCGAAGCAGGCGGTGGAGAATGGTCGTCCGGGGTCGGTGGCGGGAGTGCCCGTGGTGCTGACGGGCAACGGGGCCAGATTGCCGGGCGTCGATCGACTGGCCGCCATCACTTTTGGCGAATCGGCAGTGAAAACAGTCTTGCCTACGAAGGGGACGGCAGCGCTGATCGGATTGGGAGCCTACGCCGCTCAGTCCGAAGAAGAAGTTGCCCCGGCCGATGCTCCGACCAGTTGGAAAGACCGTTTTAAGGGTCTTCTTACTCGCTAATCAGGTTCAAATAGGTTCCGGTTCTTCTTCCGGAGGATCGACGTGAATGAGGGCCGTGGCCGGATGGAGGGTCTTTTCAATCTGGTCTTCTAGTCGATCCGCAATATCGTGGGCACGCTGGACGGTCCAATCGCCGGGGACGACAATGTGGGCCTCGATGTAGTGCTGCGACCCGGAGTGGCGAGTGCGGAGGGCGTGGTAGCTGAGAATCTCGGGGTCGGAACTAAGAATGTCTCGGATCTGCTGGACCTCGTGATCGGCCACCCGAGAATCGATCAGTTCATGAAAAGCAGCGTTCAGCATCTTGGCCGCGTTAACGCCAAGCCAGGCGCAGAATAGGATGGCGACCACGCTGTCGGCCTGACGAAACGCCGTGAATTTCTGTAAGGCTAGACCGACGAGGACAGCGACTGAGGTCCAGCAGTCCACCAAGAGATGTTGACCGTTGCTTCTTAAAGCGGACGACTCGGTCTGTTGCCCAATATTCCAGACGTACCGACCGACGGCAAAGCTGGAAACGGCGCTGGCGCCCATAACGGCGATCCCAAAATCGAGGTGACTTACTTCGGCCGGTTTGAACCAACGAAGGCAAGCTTCGACTGCCACGTAGATGACGATGAGGAGGAGCAGGATAGCTTCGCCGAATCCGACTACGGATTCGATTTTGCCGTGACCGTAGTTGTGGTCGTCGTCGGGCGGAGCAGCGGCAGCGCGTACCCCGATCCAGGCCATGAGGCTGGTGACAATGTCGGTAGCACTGTGGGCGGCCTCACTGAAGAGGGCGATGGAGCCGGTGAGCCCGGCTGCAACCAGCTTGATCGCGGTCGCAGCCAGGTTATAGAGAACGCTAAAAGTAGCGGCCCGCTCTTTTCTGGATTCCAGTTGGCTCCTCAACCGCATTTGCCTATGATGACGCAATCACCCGCCGATTGCCGGTGACGTACGATGGCGATGACGAATTTCCCAGGCAATCAGCCCGGCGCAGAGGAGGAGAACGGCGACGGTGAGTCCGATACCCGCGGTTTGGTAGACCAGTCCAAGGTTGAGGGCACAGATCAAGGCGATTGCGATCATGCCAGCGATCATCATCCATTTAGGACTGCTGAACGAGCCCATTTTGGCGCGGCTAGAGGTGAACATGAGGAGGGGAACGACGGCAAACGGAAGCTGGAGTGACAGGATTACCTGGGTGGCGGTGAGCAACTCCACGGTCTTGCCACCTCCCGGGCCACCGACGATTATGAGGGAGGGAATGATGGCGAGCCCCCGGGTGATCAACCGGCGCAACCAAGGGGCGATTCGGATTCGAAGAAAGCCCTCCATTACAATTTGACCGGCGAGGGTGGCGGTGATGGTGGAGGATTGTCCACTGCAAAGCAGGGCAATCGCGAATAGAATGGAAGCCGCGCCGCCGAGAGCCGGAGCTAACAAAGTGTGAGCTTGGGCGAGATCATCAACGACCGGACCTTGGCGGTAGAACACCGCGGCAGCCAGCACAAGGATGCCCGCATTCACAAAAAATGCGCCGCCCAGGGCAATGACGGTGTCCCAGGTGGAACGCCGAATTGCTTCGCTCCGACCGCGGTCATCAAGGTCGAATGCGCGGCTCTGGACAAGAGAGCTGTGGAGATACAGGTTGTGGGGCATCACGGTTGCGCCAAGGATTCCAACTGCCACAAATAGGGCGTGATGATCGGGAAGGGTTGGAACGAATAAACCGGCGACCATGGCTCCGGCGTCGGGCTTGGCCCACAGTAGATTGATGAAGAAGCAACCAAAGATTGTCGCGACCAGGGTTAAGATCATCGCCTCAATCTTGCGGATTCCAAACTGCATCAGAGCCAGCAGTACCATGACATCCAGGCCGGTGATGAGGACACCGATGGGAAGGGGCAAGCCAAACAGTAACTGAATGGCCACCGCTGACCCGATTACTTCGGCAATGTCGCAAGCGATGATGGCGAGTTCGCACAAAAACCAGAGCACCAATGCGGTGGGGCGGGAGTAGTAGTCGCGGCAGGCTTGGGCGAGATCTCGTCCGGTGGCGATGCCCAGCCGTACACATAGCGTTTGTAGCAGAATTGCGATGAGATTCGAGAGCAGAATCACCCACAAAAGCGCGTAGCCATACTGGCTACCACCGGCGAGGTCAGTGGCCCAGTTTCCGGGGTCCATGTAACCGACGCTGACCAAAAACGCGGGTCCGGCAAAGGCCAACCATCGTCGATTTCTACGAGTCTTATTCACTTCGACGGTGCGATACGCCTCGGGCAAGGACGCATCCGTCATCTCCGTAAAAAGTTTAGCCATGGCTACATTTATAGCACGACTAGATGTGAGTTGTGAGAATTCGAAACATTTTTTGAATCAAACGGCGGATTCGAGTTTGAAGCAGACGGCATCGCCCATTTCGCTGGTGCTTACCATTCGGGTGCCTTTCTCAAATATGTCGGGGGTACGGAGGCCGGCTTCCAGGGCATGCTCGACGGCGTCCTCAATCCGGCAAGCGGTGTGATCATCGTCAAACGTGTAGCGAAGAAGGAGGGCAACGCTGAGGATGGCGGCAATCGGATTGGCGCGGCCCTGACCGGCGATATCGGGGGCAGAACCGTGAACCGGCTCGTATAGTCCAAAGGGATATTTGCCCTTTGAATCGCTAAGAGAGGCGCTGGGAAGTAGGCCAAGGGAGCCAGTCACCATAGAGGCTTCATCGCTCAGGATGTCGCCGAACATGTTCTCGGTGAGGATGACGTCGAATTGAGAAGGCTCCCGGATCAGTTGCATCGCGGCGTTGTCCACAAGTAGATTCGTCACCTTTACATCGGGATATTCGGTTGCGATTTCGGCGACAACCTCTCGCCACAACCGGCTTGTTTCGAGAACATTCGCCTTGTCGACGCTCACAATTTCGCGGCGTCGCTGGCGGGCGATGGCAAAGGCGCGGTGGGCGATTCGTTCGATTTCAAACCGGTGGTAGACACAAGAGTCGGTGGCAGTGTTGCCGTCTTCACTTCGGACGTGGGGCGCAAAGTAGATGCCGCCGGTGAG
>CANFJD010000047.1 GCA_947447315.1 Fimbriimonadaceae bacterium | reverse complement strand
GGCTCGGAGCCGTTCCAATTGCCACGTGACCGGACGCGGGGTGTCTTCTTTGGCGATGTAGGCGAGGACGTGATCGCGGAAATCGGGGCCGTTAATGCTTTCTAGGTATTCGGCGTAGCGGCGATCCATGACCGACTGAGTAACGGGATCTGCGAACGATACCAGGTCGTAAACAAACAACCCTCCGCCGGGCCGGAGCCAATGGTGGAGGTTGGAGAAGGTGGTATCCCACTCCGCATCGGTCCGCAAGTGATGGAGCACCGATGCCGCCATGATGACGTCAAACTGCCCGTCAGCAATCTGGCTTTCACGCAAGTCTTGGTGAATGAGTTCAATCTCTCCGTCGTAACCGGCGTCGCGGAGACGCGATTCGGCTCGATGCAACATCGGAAGACTCAGGTCATTTAGAGCAATTAAGCTGGGCGCCGGTCGACCGGATGCCGATAGTCGCTGCAAGAACCGAAGCGTATAGTTGCCCGCGCCGCAGCCCAAATCTAGGATGGATCCTGGTTGGTGGCCGACGCATTCCGTCGCCAGTTCGGCGCAGAGTTCCATTCCCAATGGAGAATCGATCGCCGTTACCTGACCGGTGTTGAGGTTAGAAAATCTTTCTACATCGGCATCGAACCGGGCGCGAATCTCTTCGACCGTTGACTTGTTCATCGGACCGGTGGGGGCACGATTCGAGATGCGGTCGACGTAGTCGCATCGAGCGGATCGTAGGGTCCGGTCATCCGATTACCGGCCGTGCCGAGGAGACGGCGAATGCGTTCGGCGGTGGGCGGATGCGAGCTGAACAACCCATCGGCCTCAAGCAGATGCCGCGGATTCAAGATGTACATGTGCTGGGTGGCGCTATTGGCTGCTTCCAGCGGATTTGGGTCGGTCGAGATTTTGTGGAGGGCGTTGGCCAGACCCTGGGGATACCGCGTCATTTCGGCACCGGTAGCGTCGGCAAGATACTCCCGCTGACGACTCACCGCCATTTCTAGCAACTTGGCGCAGATGGGAGCCAGGATACTGAGCACCAGGGCCAGGACCATGAAAATGGCTTGGAGTGCGTTGCCGCCATTATCGTTATCGCTACTGCGCCGTCGCGGACCGCCGCCGAACCACTGCATGCGCAGGAAGATTTCCGAGATCATGGGGATCATGCCCGCCACCAGCGCGATGGTCGTCATAAACCGAATATCGTAGTTGCGGATGTGGGCCAGCTCATGGGCGACTACGCCTTGCAGTTCATCCCGGTCTAGCTTCTGAAGGAGGCCGGAGGTGACGCAAACAATTCCGTTTTTGGGGTCAGACCCGGTGGCGAAGGCGTTCGGTGCCGCATCGTCGATGATATAGACCTTAGGCATGGGGATGCCGCTGGCCAGTGCCATCTCTTCGGTCACGTTACGGAGAACGCGGTTTTCGGCGTCGGTGGCCTCGCGCGCGCCGCTCATGCTGAGAATAGCGTTCGCACCCTGGTAGCGCGTGTAGATAGCGGCGCCGATGGCGAGCACGAGCGAACCCGCCAGACCAACCGGCCACAGCGAAGGCTTATAGGCGCCGACAATACAAGTGCCCAGGGCCGTCAGAAGCAGGATCAGCAGCACCGTCAAGAAGGCACTGGATCGCTTGTTGGCGGCTATTTGCTCGGGCAGCGATTTTCGCATTTTCGTATGTATCCTACCGGCGGCGACCGCCGCATTTGGGACTAAGTTCTACCGAACGGTGGCGCCTTCGGGGGCTTCTCGGTCGGGCATGAGGAGGATGGCGGCGCCGGTTTCGTCCGTCGCGGCGAGGAGCATGCCTTGGCTTTCTACGCCCCGAAGTTTGGCCGGCTTGAGGTTGGCGACGACGACGATTTGGCGACCGATCAGCTCTTCCGGGGTGTAAGACTTGCGAATTCCCGCAACTAGTTGACGGGGCTCTTCTCCCACCACGATCTGGAGCTTATAGAGCTTGTCGGCTCCTTCTACCGGCTCGGCTTCTACGATGCGAGCCACGCGGAGCTTCACTTTCAGGAAGTCGTCGATGGTGATCTGTTCGTCGGCGGCTGGAGCAGGGTTCGGGGCGGGTTTGGTTTCGGGAGTAGCTTCGGGCATGGGCTTAGTTTTCTCAGCTTTCGGGGCAGATTTTGCGGGAGCGGCTTTTTTCTCGATTTCAAGACGCGGGAAGATGGGTTGGGGTTGGCCAAGCGCGTGACCGACCGGGAGCGATTCCTCACTGCCGATGGCGTCCCACTCGGATAGGGGCGGCAAGCCGAACTGGGCGGCTATGGCGTCGGCAGTACTGGGAAGCATGGGGCGAACCAGTCCCTCGGCGGCGCGAACGGCGTGGAGCATGGACCGGATAACGCCGGGCAGAGCCGGATCGTTGGTCTTGGCGAGGGCCCACGGGGCGCGGGAGTCCGTATATTTACCCAGCCAGCGAATGAGGCCAAAAGCGGCGGCACTCGCGGCGGGGATTCGATAATCCGCCATCGCGATTTCGTACTCCAGCTTGGCGCCGCGCACGGCTTCCTCAGCTTCGGCTTCCACCGGTGAAGCGGGCACAATGCCCTCGGCAAAGCGGTGGGCCATGCTGAGCGATCGGTTGAGGGCGTTGCCAATGTCATTCGCGAGGTCGGCGTTATAGCGGAAATCGAACTCCTCGTAGCTAAAACTGGAATCCGCCTCCAAGGCCATGGTGGCGGTCAGGAAGTGCCGCAGGGCATCTACGGCGATGGGCTGCGAAATGCCCGTACGGCTACTCAGCTCGTCGGCGAGTTCCAACGGACGGACCACATTCCCTCGCGATTTCGACATCTTTTCGCCGCTCAACAGCACCCAGCCGTGAGCGACGACCGTGTCGAAGATCGGCAGATCGGCGGCCATAAGCATGGCGGGCCACAGGGTGGCGTGGAACCGAGTGAGAATATCTTTGCCCACCCACTGCACCGCTGGAGGCCATTTGGCCTCAAAGCCTGGGTTCGGGTAGCCGGTGCTGGCGATGTAGTTGATGACGGCATCGAACCACACGTAGATCACCAGTTCGGGCTGATCCGGTACCGGGATGCCCCAGCCGGGATTTTTGCGGGTGATGCAGATATCGCGCAGGCCCTGCTTGATGAAGCTGATGACTTCGTTTCGCCGATTTTCGGGCCGGATAAAGTTCGGATTGGATTCAATATGGGCCAAAACTCGGTCACTAAAGGCCGAGAGGCGGAAGAAGTAGTTGTCCTCGCTCACCCAGCGGACTTCGTTGCCGTCCGGCGACTTCCCGTCCTTGAGTTCCTCTTCGCGGAAAAAGGTTTCGGTGGAGACGTCGTACCAGCCCTCGTAGGTGCCCAGATAGATGTGCCCGTTGTCACGCAGAGTTCGGAATAGGGCCTGACAGGCGGCTACGTGCCGCGGCTCGGTGGTGCGGATGAAGTCGTCGTAGCTGATGCCCGTGGCATCGAAAATGTCACGAAATCGCTGAGCAATCTCAGCCACGAACTCGTAAGGGTCACGCCCCTGCGCCTCGGCGGATTCCTTGATTTTCAGGCCATTTTCGTCCGTTCCGACCTGGAAAAACACCTGATCCCCACGCATCCGGAGGTACCGAGCCGTTACGTCTCCGCACAGATCGGTGAGAATATTCCCGATGTGCGGCACGCTGTTCACGTAAGGGATGGCAGTACATACGGTGGTGAATTGACCCATACAAGCCTCCCCAGTCTACCGGCGAGGCTACTTGATCGCCTTGAGGCGATCAAGTTGGACTTGCAGTTGGCGCGAGAGCTGGTCGTAGACCTCGTAGCTTTGCCGAGTGGGTTTCCACTCGCCGCTGCTTACGTTTTCTAGCAGGGCACCGAGCTTGTTATTGAGGCGGATCGGATAGTTGAGGGGGTCTTGCCCGCTCTTCACCTTAGTTTGATAGATCGCTTCCTCAATTTCGGTGAGCGTCGCGACGGTTTTGGTCTCCTCGGGGGTCAGATTTCCTTTCGCCACCAGCGCCGCGCGGCGCTTGCCGATTTCGGCGACGGCATCGTTCGCCTCCTGCACACGGTCAGCTATCTTGCGCTGGAACTGGTACTGCTCCTGCAGATCAGCTTCCTTGACCGGTAAGCGCGGATCGTGTTTTAGGTGGACCTTTTGGCTGAACGTCATTCCGTCCACGGTCAACTTAACGAGATACTGACCCGGCGGCAGGAGGATCGGTCCGGGATAGGCACCCCAAAAGATCATTCCTTCCCCCATTCGGTAGCTGGGTTCCTGCAACCAGGCCGAGATCCGCTGGAAACCCGCTCCGGTCGGGGCGCTAGATTGTCCGCCCACGCGGCGATTTTTGCCGTCGAAAATATCGAAGGTCACAGAAGTAGCTGGTTTTGCCAGGTAGTAGCTAACAGTGATCCCGCTGGGCGGATTTGCGCCAACGCCCGACTGGGGACCGCCCCATTGCACCCGGTAAGCATCGGGAGCGGCGTACATGTGATTCACACCCGTGGGGTTCTTGGCGGCAAATCGAAGCGGCGAGATGTCATCCAACACCCAAAATGCGCGTCCATGAGTCGCAGCAATGAGATCACCGTCTTTGATCACGAGATCGTGGACAGGGCATACCGGAAAGTTCTGCTTCATCGGTTGCCATCGTTGCCCGCCATCGAAGCTCACGTGAACGCCGGTTTCGGTTCCAACAAACAATAGCTGGGAATCCACCGGATCCTGGCGGACCGTGCGGACGTAGCTGTTCGTGGGCAAGCCATTGATGATCAGCCGCCATGTCGCGCCGTAATCGTCCGTGCGGTAGAGGTACGGTCGCAAGTCATCGTTCTCATGGTTATCCACGGCGGCAAACGCGGTGCCCGCTGCACTCGGCGACGGTTCGATCATGCTGACCAAGCCCCAGGTGGGCATTCCTTTAGGCGTGACGTTGATCCACTTTCCGCCGCGACGCACATGAATCAGGCCATCATCGGTGCCCGCCCACAGCAGGCCCCGTTCTCGCGGCGATTCGGCCACGGTGAAGACGGTGCCGTAATACTCCACGCTGGTGTTGTCTTTGGTGATCGGTCCACCCGACGACTGCATGCGGGACTTATCGTTCCGCGTGAGATCGGGGCTGATTTTGTCCCACTTTTCCCCGCCATTTTTGGTGGCAAGTACGTACTGGCTGCACGTGTATAGCAGGTCAGGATCGTTAGGGGAAAAGACAATTGGGAAGGTCCACTGGAAGCGGTGTTCCAGATCAACCGCCCCGTGACCCATCGGGTTATCCGGCCAGGGATCCACGGCCCGGCGCAGTCCCGTACGGTGATTGAGCATAGAAAGATCACCACCGTAAGAGCCGCCGTAGACCACATCGGGATCGTTTGGCTTTACCGCGATGTAGCCACTTTCGCCACCCGCGGTACCAGTCCAGGAATTGCTACCCACTCCCCCCGGAGCGCGGCTCGGGATGCGGACGGTGCTGTTATCCTGTTGGGCACCCAGAATGCGATAGGGAAACGCGTTGTCGGTAGTGACGTGATAGAACTGGGCGGTCGGGAAATCGAGCTCGGTCCAAGTTTTTCCGCCGTCGGTAGTAACGGTCGCACCGCCATCGTTCGCTTCAATCATACGAAGCGGATCATTGGGCGCAATCCAAAGGTCGTGATTGTCTCCGTGCGGAGGATTGAGACCCCCGCGGAAGGTTTTGCCGCCGTCAGTAGATTTGCCAATGCCGACATTCAGCGCGTAAACGACATCCTTATTGGAAGGATCCGCGTATACGTGGCTGAAGTACCAGGCTCGCTGGCGATAGTTTCGGTTGTCGTTGACCTTGGTCCACGTCTGCCCGGCGTCATCGGACCGGAACAGACCACCGTCGAGATTCTCAACCATCGCGAAGTAGCGATTGGGATCAGCCGGGGAAATCGCCAGACCGATTTTTCCAATGGTGCCGCTCGGTAATCCCGGATTTTGGGTGAGATCGGTCCAGTTGCCGCCCGCGTTGGTGGTTTTAAAAAGCCGACTGCCGGGTCCCCCGGAGTTCAGTGAGTAGGGTGTCCGCCAGGCTTCCCAGGTCGCGGCGAGAAGTGTATCGGGGTGCTTGGGATCCAACACCAGATCGACAGCTCCGGCCTTTTCGAAACCGGGCAGGGACGTCGACCAAGTTCGTCCGCCATCAGTGGACTTGAAAACGCCCCGACGCCCGGTGAAACCATAGATGTGCCCGAGGGCGGCAGCGTAGACAATTTCGGGATTACGCGGGTCTACCACGATGCCGGAAATAGTTTCGGTGTCAGACAGGCCGAGGTGACGCCAAGTTTTGCCCGCGTCGTCGCTTCGGTAGACCCCGTCGCCATGGCTGATGTCACCGCGACTATCACGTTCCCCGGTGCCGGCGTACACGATATCGGGATTGCTGGGGGCGACGGCAACGGCACCGACGGTAGCTACGTTGAAAAACCCATCGGACACACAGGACCAGTCTTTTCCACAATTGGTGGTTTTCCAGACTCCGCCGCCGGTGGCCCCAAAGTAGTATTCGTTCGGGCGTTGCTCCGAGCCCGCCACGGCGAGGGATCTTCCGCCGCGCGCCGGGCCGAGGTTGCGCCACTTCATCCCGTCAAATTGCGCTACGTCGACCGATTGGGCCGTCGCCAGGACCGTCAAAGCCAAGAAATTTACTGCTGATATCGCCCGCATGAAGGTCCGTACGTTACCCGTCCGAGATAATTTTTGAAAAACTGGAAACAAATTTTTGCCAGCAGTCATTACGTTGGCATGCGAAATCGCAAAGCTACTCTTGTTGCCGCCATCGGCATTCCTCTCGCCATTCTCGGTTGGGCCGCCTTTCGCCCCGAACTGCTGTTCGTGAACAAATCGGTAAACGAAACCGGCCCCGCCGTTGCCGAGACCCTTCGCACCGGATCGTTCGAAAGCTACGCTCACGAAACCAAAGGGAAAGTGACAATCCTCAAATCGGCCGGTGGGTTTGTTCTGCGCCTGTCGGAGTTCTCCACCAGTAACGGTCCCGACGTTCACGTACTTTTGAGCAAAACCAGCGATCCAACAAATATTGCCGGTTCGGTAGATCTGGGCAGCATCAAAGGAAATCAGGGCGACCAAAACTACACCTTGCCGGCCGGCACCGACCCCAATCAGTTCAACTCGGTGACGGTGTGGTGCAAGCGGTTCGACGTCTCTTTCGGTGGCGCATCTTTATCCAAATCGGTTTCGGCTCGGTTAGCCCCGGCGTCGGGCTTTCAGCTGGCTACCTTCTCAAGCGAGATTATGGTGACGGGCGGCACCTTTCGCGGACTTTCGGGGCGCGCCGATATTATCGAGAAATCTGGCCAGCGCTTCCTAAAGGTAGCGGGGGTTAAGCCAGCGACGGGGAGACACTTGTGGCTGGTGAAAGCAGAGGATGCCCGCACGACCGCTGATTTGCGCGGAGTCGCAAAGATTGACCTGGGACTGGTGAAAGCCGGAGCCAACTACTATCCGATCAGTAAGGACATTGACGTATGGCTCTACCGGACCGCGGTGATTTGGGATGCAAAACGAATGACGAGTCAGGCTACCGCTCCCCTCCGTTCCGCCCAGGAAACGGCCCCGAGTTCGGGTCAAGCGTCTACGGAAGGGCTCCGCTTCGCCTAATGCGCTACGCTTCACCAAGACTTTCTGGCTAACTTCTATGGCTCTATTTCAACGTCGCCAATCGGTCCGACCTTCGTTCGATTCGGTCGCGATGGCGGAGATCCCCGTTCTCTACCGCGTCGCCAAGCGCATCATGCGCAACGACGCCGATGCTGAGGATGCCGTGGGACAGACTTTGCTGGCGGCAACCAAAGCGTGGGACGCGTTCGACGGACGCCACTGCCGCAGTTGGCTGATTACGATTCTTCGTAACGAATGCGCCGCGATCGGTCGCAAACGTGGCAGCCGACCCGAAATCACCATCGAAGAGAGTGCCGAGCCGGTGGCCGAAGACTTTTGGCAAGCCGTGGAGTGGAGTCTGGTCGGCGACCAACTGATGGCCGCGCTGGACGAACTTCCCGCGGATTACCGACTTCCTATCGCCCTTTGCGACATCGAAGAACTTGGCTACGAGGAGGCGGCGGAGGCGCTGCAGATCCCCGTAGGCACCCTCAAATCTCGTATTTTTCGCGGTCGAAAGCTCCTCCGCGCCCGTCTGATTTCCCTCCAACCCAACTGAATCCCAATGCTAAAACTTCACCGAGACGATCCCGAAGGTCCCCCGTGCCGACACATGGAGCACTTTCTCCAGAAAACTGCCGATGGTAGCGCCAACTTTTTTGAGCGATGGTATGCGAAGTCTCACGCCAACGGTTGCGGACGCTGCAACCGCTTCCTTGATCGACTGATTGAGACTCTGGGCCAATTAAAGCAGGCCAAACAGGATCCCGACGCCGATGTGATGGAGCGTTTGGCTAAAGGCAATTGGCGGAACCCGGAATAGAATTCCGTGTTCAGCTGCGGTAGGTCGGGGCGTCCATTTCGCGGATTTCGAGGGTGATTTTTCCCTCTTCCTGCTCTCGAGAGTACGCAAAACGGGATTGAAGCTCGGCGAAAACGGTGTCCGCCATCTTGGACTTCAGCTCTTGACTTCGACCCGACAGAATCTCGAGCGTGACGTGAGCGAATCCGGGAGCATGCCCTTCCCCGACATGCCAGTTTTTCAAGAGGGTGTGATATGCCTTCACCGTCGAGGGATTGATGCTGTCGACCGTAATCAGAGCGTTGACAAGCGCTTCTAGAATCTCGGGGACGTCGGCATTCTCGTGGAGATCGGCGGTGGTTTCCAGATGAATATGAGGCATGATGTGGACCCATTTTAGTTCAGAATCATGTTATGAGTGCGGTAGATTCGCCGACGGATGGACTTTTCATTGGGAAAGGTGACCATCCGGTCTATTTGCTGCCGAAATTTGCCAACCGGCATGGGCTTATCGCTGGCGCCACCGGTACCGGAAAAACCGTCACTCTCCAGGGAATCGCGGAGAGCCTTTCACGCGACGGAGTTCCAGTATTTCTGGCGGATGTAAAGGGCGATTTAGGCGGCATTGCCGTCCCTGGTGGCGGCAATTCAACGTTCGAAGCCCGAGCCAAAGAGATGGGCCTCACCATGGATTACGCAGGTTGCCCCACCATCTTTTGGGACGTTTTTGGCGACCAGGGCCATCCTATCCGCACCACGATCAGTGAAATGGGGCCGCTCCTTCTCAGTCGGTTGATGGAGCTAAACGATACGCAGGAAGGTGTTCTCAATCTGGCGTTTAAGCTCGCCGATGACGAAGGGCTGCTGCTACTGGACCTCAAAGATTTGCGTGCGATTCTCGCCTTCATGGCCGAGCATGCCAAGGAGATTCAGACCGAGTACGGCAACGTCTCCGCCGCCAGCGTGGGCGCCATTCAGCGGCAATTGTTGGTGCTGGAGCAGCAAGGCGCGGTGAAATTCTTTGCCGAACCCGCCCTGGACATTCGTGACCTCATGCGATGCGATCCCGATGGGCAGGGATACGTGAATATTCTCTGCGCGGACAAATTGATGCTGAGTCCGCGGCTCTACGCCACGTTTCTGTTGTGGCTTTTGAGTGAACTCTTCGAGACTCTGCCCGAAGCGGGCGACCTCGATCGGCCCAAGCTGGCATTTTTCTTCGATGAAGCCCACCTCCTATTTGATGACGCGCCGAAAGCTCTCGTCGATAAGGTTGAGCAAGTGGTGCGATTGATTCGAAGCAAGGGCGTAGGGGTGTACTTCATCACCCAAAACCCGCTGGACATCCCCGATTCTGTGCTGGGGCAACTCGGCAACCGCGTGCAGCATGCCCTGAGAGCCTTTACGCCGCGAGACCAAAAAGCCGTTCGGAGTGCAGCCGAGACGTTTCGGCCCAATCCAGCATTTAAGACGGAAACGGTCATCACCGAGCTCGGAATAGGGGAGGCGTTGGTTTCAATGTTGGATGCCAAGGGAACGCCGACAATAACTGAGCGAGCCTATATCCGTCCGCCTCTCTCCCAGGTTGGGCCACTGTCTCCCGAGATCAAAGCGGAGATCCTCTCGCGGGATCCCATCGGGCGGAAGTACGACACGGAAGTGGATCGCGAATCGGCGTTTGAAATGATCCGGAATCGGGCCGCTCAGGAACAAGAAGAGACGCGAGCCGCCGAGCGCGCCGAAGCGGAAGCCATTGAACAGGCGAAGGCGCAGGCGGCCATGGAGAAAGACGAGGCTAAGCGGCAGGCCGCCGAGGAGCGCGAATTTGCGCGTCGCCGAAAGCTGCAGGAGCAAGAAGCGCTGCGCTACGAGCGGGAACGCGCACGTCAGGCGGCAAAGCCGACGCAAACGGAAAAAATGCTGCAGAGTGCCGCCCAGAGCGCGATGCGAAGTGCGGGCACACAAGTGGGGCGACAGCTTATTCGTGGCATCCTCGGTGGCATATTCAAGGGACGCTAGGCTTCGTTTCGCACCCGAAATTGACAATTTTTTGCCAAATTTGTGCAACTTCTGTAGAATGTTTCGGTGGACCTAGGAAGTCGATTGCGGGAGCACCGGAAAGTTACCGGACAAACCATTTCTGCAATTGCCCGTGAGGCGGGCATTGCCCGATCTACCTTCGTCCGGTGGGAATCCGGTCGTTCGCTTCCTCGTACGGTGGAGCTGGATGCCGTACTGACGGCCATGGGCGTTTCCAAAGAGGAACGCCAACCGTTTTTTGATTCCATTCCGTGTACGCGGTTTGTTACCTACCAAACCGACGCCGTGACATCAAATCAGTCGGGATCTCCCCACCAATTGTTACGAGCGATGCGTTCTCGTCGACAGTTGGCGCAAGAAGACATCGCCGCAAACTTACGGGTCACCAAGGCGGCCGTCAGTCAGTGGGAACGTGGAGACGCGTGGCCATCCACCGAACATCTGCACGCTCTCTGCTACTTCCTAGAGGCCGCTCCCGAAGAAATGTTGGCACTGAGCCGCGGCCCCGCTCGGTTGGGGCCAGGGACGCATGCGTCGATTGAATCTTTCGAATCCCATTTGGAGGACGGGCCGCGCCCGCTACTGCGGTCTACGCCTAACCCGTTGCTGGATCTAGAAGCAATTTCTTTGGAAAGCGACGCCACCTTAATGGCAAACCGCGAATCCGCGCCGGGACCGGGGCATGAAGTACTGGGCGAGATTCGGGCCATGCATAGCCAGGCACTTTTGATGTGGGGCCGCTCGTTCGAGGCGAAGCGAGTGGTGCGACGCGCTCTAGAGGTACCAACGGGAAAAAATCCAAGTTGGTATTACTATCGGGCAAAAGTGATAGACGCCCAGTGTGCGCTTGCCACCGGATCCACCTATGGCCGCCGACAGATTGGCACGTTGCGTACCCTCTTGCAAACGCTCCCGGCAGCCGAGCGTTCTCGCTCCGGATCGTACCGAACCTGGCTCGCATTCACTCTGGCGGATGCCGCCGCCAAGCTGAACCACGAAGCGGAGACGTTTGCGTACGTTGACATAGCGTGGGAAGCCGCCGTGATGGGAGGGTGTTGCAACGCGGAGCTCTACCGATGGAAGGCAAAGATACTCAACCAATTTGGTCGCTATCGAGATGCCCATCGATTGGTGGAAGAGGGACTGGAACGATCGGAGCCAGCCGAGCATCGAGTGGGGCTGCAAATTGAAGCGGTGCGAGCCAGTGTTGGCTTGGGCGAAATGACTTTGGCCGACGAGTGGCTCACTCGCGCGGAGCGTGAATCGGCGGAACGCAATCTCGCCGTTTTTAATCGAGATCTAACACGACTACGCGACTCTCTTCGATAGTGGAGCATCTACGGTCAATCCACCTCGTTCTCGTCAAATTACGTCGACTCCGCCCTGATTTCGTGCAATTGAATGGACACCCAAAAACCGACGTGCCTACATATTTTGGGCTAGCATCTCAAATGAACTTTACGCGGCGAGAAAACATTCACTCGGGCGCTCGGCTTAACAAAGCGGAATGGCTGTCTGTAAACGAATCGGGCGGCAACCGCAGAATCGAGTCAATTCGCAGCGAGGCCAGTAAAAATGAGCTTAGTACCAAGCCTGATCGACTCATGGGCCTAAACCTGCCCGTCGCTCACGTTCATCATCAAAGCGTGGGTTTTCGCCCGAAAACGTAACTAACTTTGCAATTAGCTATCATTTGGGAGGGCATTTCGCTGCGACGAAGCACTCCAAAATATCCATTTACGCCTTGATTCTCTCGCGGCGAGTTTCTTTCTCACCAACTCCACAACGGCTCCCCTAATGCAGCTACTCAGCCTTATCGCAAGGAGGCAACGTAGGGGTCCGCAGTTGCCCCCCGGAATGGTGCAGTGAACGGTTAAACTCAGGTATCCCGTCTGTAGAACCGCGCATGGAAGATACAACCGCCGAATTTACCGCCAGTGAACTGGTCCCGTCAGTGGAGTTGCGCGTGGTGCCGAGAGTGACGATCGGCGCCAAAACAGACATGGGTCGCGTGCGAGAGAACAACGAAGACAAGTTCGAACTGTTCCTCACCGAACAGGACTCACTGTTAGCCTCCCGAGGTTTGATTTTCTTGGTTTGTGATGGTATGGGCGGCCATGCCGCCGGGCAGGTGGCCAGCGAGCTTGCCGCCAAGACTTTCATTGACGTGTTCCTCAGTCACCCAGCGGCGGAGACCACCGAGGCCATTGCCGCCGCCGTAAAGGCCGCGAACCGATACGTACTGGATGTCGGTCGCACCGTGCCGGGCCGGAAGGGGATGGGAACCACTATGAGTGGCGTGATCTTGTGCCAAGACACGGCCTACACGGTGCAGGTTGGGGACAGTCGGATCTACCGTTTACGCGATGGACAGCTTGACCGGCTTACGGTCGATCATACGTTCCAGGAAGAAAATGTTCGCCTCGGCTTTATGTCGGCGGAAGAGGCCGCGGTGCACCCGCACCGCCATTGGTTGCTGAGAGCGGTCGGTGCCGAAGATATTGTTGTGCCAGACATCGGTAGC
>CANFJD010000046.1 GCA_947447315.1 Fimbriimonadaceae bacterium | reverse complement strand
TCCAATTGCCCGTCCAGAATCACGATAGGCGCCCCGGCAATCAACGCAAAGTAAATTTCTGCCGCTGACGTCTGCCCGGCGGTTAGCTCCGAAACGGGGCGAGTCCGCACTTCCCACAAGCCGAGGCGGCCCAAAAGTTCGGTCGCTTCCACGCTCAGCGACCCACCACGCCCAGCCGATATTCGAGTCCGTCCCGGAAGCCCTCCCGGTTCCGCGTAACTCACCCGTTCGGGGCCCGAGACCTGCCCAACCACCGCTCCACCAGCCTGGCCCGCAATGATCGCGGCCAAACGCGACTTTCCTGCCGCCGCCGGTCCCAGTATGCAAAGGAACTGGCCGGGATTCAGCACCATAGTCATGCGTCCATCTTCAGGACGCAGAGCAAAATCCCGCAGCACCAGCACGCTTAACCGCCCAGAACCAAGAAGTCTTTCGGCGAGCTCGTCAGCACCTCGACGCCATTCTCACGAATCACGATATCGTCTTCCACGCGAACGCCACCAAACCCGGGAATATAAACGCCGGGTTCAATGGTCCAAATCTGCCCCACTTCAATCACATCCAGGCAGTTTTGGCCCAATCGGCCCGAGTCGTGTACAAGTCGCCCCAAACCGTGGCCCAGTCCGTGGCCGAAGTATTGCCCAAGGTCCAGCTCATTCAAAATTTCCCGCGCCCGAGTGTCCACGTCGTGCCCCGTCATCCCCGGTTTGATGAACTCAATGCACTCCACGTTTGCCCGCAGAACCTGGTTATAGATTTCGCGGTGGCGGTCGGTCGCTTCCCCAATCACCACGGTCCGCGTGATATCGCTGTTGTATCCGTCCAACCAGGCACCAAAATCCATTGTTACGAAATCACCGACTTCGAGAGGTTTCGAACTTGGCACACCATGTGGACGGGCACTCCGCTCACCGCTGACTACGATCGACTCGAACGCCACCTTCGCTCCGTGTCGTCGCATAAAGAATTCGATATCCAGCGCAATCGCCTCCTCGGTTACTCCCGGCTGAAGCATCCGCTGAACATGGCTAAAAGTCGCGTCCGCCAGTTCGCAAGCCCGTCGAACACGTTCGATTTCGTACTCAAACTTTACGGATCGCAAGTTGGCGTACGCCTCTTTCGCTGGAACCCATTCCACGTCCGCAACCTTCTCTCGCCAGTTGTCGAGCTGCGCCACGGTCACCATCGTTGAATCGAATCCCAGCCGTTTCACTCCCAACCGCGCCAAATGGGTCGCTAAGAACTCTTCGTCGCGAACCGGAGTGGCATATGTCGCCACATCCATGTTGGAAACCTGCTCGTCAGCTTGCAGCGTGTACCGACTATCCGTCAGGAACACCGCTTCGTCCCGACCCAAAATCACCTTGCCCGAGGTGCCCGTAAAGCCAGTCAACCATCCAACATTCGTAATTTCCGTAACCAACAGTGCGTCAACATCGGCCGGAATCCGATCGCGGAAACGTTCCAACGCCGCTTTGTATTCACTCATCAGACCACCTCACTGCGGAAATTCAACACCGCACGCATCGCCATCTCGTAGCCGAAACCGCCAAAACCAGCAATCTGACCCACCGTCACCGGCGCGATCACACTATGCCGACGAAACTCCTCCCGGGCGTGGATATTGCTCAGATGCACCTCCACCACTGGTAGTCGAACGCTATTCAGGGCATCGCGAAGGGAAATCGAGTAGTGCGTCAACCCTCCCGGATTAATCACGATTGCCTCCGCCCATCGACGATGCTCCTGGATCGTGTCTATCAAAATCCCCTCCGAATTCGACTGCAGAGTCCGCACCTCCACGTTCAGAGCCACCGCCGCCTTGCGGATATCGTTATCGATCTCCTCCAGTGGTTTCTTCCCGTAGATATCCGGCTCCCGAAAGCCCGTAAGGTTGAGATTGGGCCCGTGAAGGACCAAGATTTTCATCGTTGGGGTGCTCATGCTCGTTGTTTCATCCTAAACGTTCCTGCAAATCTTCCGCCGAAATTGCATCTTCCGGCAACAAATGCGGGATACCATCCACAATCGGAAATCCCGTTCCCGTCTTGCTGCAAACCAAATAATTGCCCTTCTGGACAAGCGGCGGCCGATCCGCTTCCAACGGATTCCCCAACATCGCCACCAGCTCTGGATCTAGCAGTACGGTTTGATCGTTCATTTTTTTCGGTCCGGTCAGGCTCCCACCACGCGTGCGTAAACCGCCCGGGTTTGGTCTGTCGTCGCCCCCCAAGAGAACTCGCGCTCGCGCGCAAATCCCCGCGATTGCAACTGTTCCAGCTTACTCGGCACTCCCACTAAGTTGGAAATAGCCCTTCCCCATTCCGAAGCGTCGGTTGGTGCCAGCAACTCCGCGGCTTCCCCGGCGACCTCGGGAATCGCCCCCGCATTCGAAGCAATCACCGGGCATCCCATTCGAAACGCCTCTAGAATCGGGAGTCCAAATCCCTCGTGCCGACTGGGACATAAATAAACCTTCGCCGCCGCATAAAGATCGTTCAAGTCCGCTTGATCGACGTAACCCACTGCCCGGCATCCCTGCGGCAAGGACTGATTTCCCCACCCCGCCTTCCCGGTCAGAACCAATTCCAAATCAGTTCCCGGCGTCAGGTGCGCCATCGCCATCGTCACCAGCTCCATGTTTTTTCGCGGCCACCGCGTACTCACGGACAGGGCATACGGCCGTGATAATCCGTACTTCGCTTCCATCCGCGATCGAGCGAGTGTGCGATCCACCGGCTGAATCCAATCGGGGCAAGCCAACCGCGTTGCCGTAGTCTTACCTCGTGCGGCGGGAATGAACTGCTCTATTTCCCTCCGGCTGGTTTCCGAAACCGTGATCACCGCCGCCGCCCGACGCACCGCCGCCGGCACGGTTCGCGACAAGATCATCCGGTCTCGCGCCGAAAACCACTCCGGACCGACGAAGAACGACACATCATGCACCGTCGTGATCCCGGATCTTCCCACCAGGGGACTCATCGAATACTGCGTATGAATAGCCCGGGCCCCGCATTTTCGCGTCGCTAACGGAAAAGTCACCAGGCTCCACAACCGGCGGTTTCGCGCTGGCACCGTCGCCCAACCCATCACCTCTGAATCCTGCCAACCCGGCGGCGGCGGCCCGTCCGAGATCAATTGGTAACGATAGTCTCCCGGCTGTCGCTTCAACGCGCTCACCAAACCGGTCCAATATGTGCTGTCGCCGGTTGAGGTTCCGCCTACCAGGCGGGCATCAATCGCTATCATGGCTGGTCCCGCCCCTCTCGTCATTCCCATTTCCAAGCCGTCTGGGAATTATTCCGTTCCCGTGTTTGTTCCGATTCTTAGAATCGTTCACAATCTTGATCGATTCGGAGAAGATTTATGCGTAAGAAGAAGACACCCGTCGGCCTGCTGGTGACCCTTGGGGTCCTCATTACCGGGGCGCTTGCCTACAACGCGGCCCAGAGCGGTCTATTCAGAAACTTGGGCGGCTCGAAAGATCCCGTCGGAGATGCCCGCGAGACCTCCAAGGATTACGGGAAGACCGTTGCCAGCCAGGCTGCCGCTACCGCCGCCAGCATGAAGGAAAAGACAAGCCAAAGCAAAGCTCCGGCCATCGCTTCTTTCCGAAAGAGCCTGAACGGACGCCCTCTAATGGCCCTGGCTAAAAATGGCGATTACAAGCCAAAGCCTAACGAATCCTCTACATCCACGCAGTGGTATCACTAGGCAAAATCCCGGTTTAACCTTTCTGGGCATCTTGCCCAGAAAGGTTAAACCATCCTCAGAAACGCGGCAAAACTGTCAGGATCCCGTCGCTCTCCTGCCGACGAAACTGGGTCTCGTAAGCCCGTTCAATCGTATCACCACCCAAAATCTCTGCCGATTTTCCGTCCGCGATCATTTCCCCATCCTTCAAGACCACCATTCGTGGTGCCAAAGCCGCCGCCAGATTCAAATCGTGGATGGCACAGATCAGTGTCTTCGCCCGAAACTCTTCTCGGTTTAGAATCGAGACCAGTTCCGCTTGATACCGCGGATCTAACCCCGAATTCGGTTCGTCCAGCAGCAATATCGGCGTCTCCTGTGCCAACGCCCGCGCCATCAGAACCCGCTGGGTCTCTCCTCCGCTTAATGCCGTAATCGGACGGTCGGCAAATTCCAAGGTCTGCGTCACCGCCATCGCCGTCTCAATCGCCGCCTGATCGACACGCGTCTCGTGACGGCCCGAGATCGCAAACCGCGCCATCGCCACAATCTCTCGCACGCGAAAAGGAAACGCAAAATGCTCCTTCTGCGGCAGAGTCGCCATCAGTCGCGCCCGATCCCGCTCCGTATGGTGGCCCAAATCCACGCCATCCACGGCAATCGTTCCTCGATAAGAAATCAGTCCCGTCAGCGCCGCTAAAAACGTGGATTTGCCGCTCCCGTTCGGACCCACTAGCGATATACGCTCCCCTGATTCAACCGTCAGCGACACCGACCGCAGAACCGGTGCCTTGCCGTATCCGGCCGTGAGGTCCGATACGGAAATCACACCAACATCCCGCCGCTAAACGCCCGAAACAGCCCCGCGTAGACCGAGTTCTGCGTCATCAGCTCCGCGTGCGAACCAGTCTCGCTGACCTGTCCCGCCGCCATCACCAAAATGCGGTCTGCCCGCGCCGCCGTCGTCAATCGGTGAGCAATGAATAGCGTCGTCGTCTGGTGCATCACATCACTCAGCGTATCGGTCACCGCCTTTTCGCTTTCCGCATCCAGCGCACTCGTCGCCTCATCTAGGAGCAGGAGCTTCGGCTTCCGCAAAAGTGCCCGAGCAATTGCAATACGCTGCCTTTGCCCGCCGCTGAGACGATTCCCTGCCTCTCCAAGCTCAAACGCCAATCCTCCCGCCGCCCGAACAAATTCATCCGCATGCGCCATCTCCAGCGCCGTCCACAAATCGGCATCCGTGGCATCCGGAGACCCGAGCCGCAGATTTTCTGCAATCGTCCCCGCAAATAGGAATGTGTGCTGCGGGACCACCCCAATTTGCTGCCGGTACCACTCCAAATCCAACTCCCGCAAATCCACCCCGTCGAACGTCACCGAACCCGCAGTCGGATCATAAAACCGCAAAATGAGGTCGGCAATCGTGCTCTTGCCCGCCCCGCTCGTACCCACCAATGCCAACGAAGTCTGTGGGTCCAGCGTGAAACTTACGTTCCGCAGCGCTTCCGTTCCGTCGGGATAGGCGAACGAAACATTGTGGAACGTAATTCGTCCGGTCGGGCTCGGGATCGTCCGCCCTCCCGCATTCGCCAAATCCGATTCTGGCGCGGTCAATATTTCGCCGTAAATGCGGTCAGATGCCGCCTGAACCTGACTGTACGTATTGCTGACGTTGCCAAAGCTGCGAAAACCCTGATTAATCCGATCCAGCGCGTAAATCAATGCCGCAATCTGACCCAACTGCAACTGACCGTGGTAGCTCAACCAGCCGCAGAGGTACAGCACCGAAGCCAGGGCCATCGCCCCCAGTAATTCCACCATCGGCCGCAACTCCGCGGTTCGTTTGGCCGCCCGAATCTGGCTCCCCAAGCTAATCCCCACCAGGTCGCGATACCGACCGGCCATGGTGGTCTCCGCCGCAAACGCTTTCACCACGCGAGCCCCTTGAATCGATTCTGTCGTCGTCGCGTTCAACTCCGCCAGATCGTTTTGAACCTCGGCTTGCGCCGCCTTCATCCGCCGCGAATTGCGCTGAATCACCAGCGCCATCGCCGGCAAAAACAGCATCGTGATCAGCGCCAATTGCCACTGATAAATCACCACAATCGCAAAGGCAATCAGCGCCCGCAACGGCGCATCGATGCTGTCCCGAACGGCTCCCACTGCCGATTGGTAAACATTCACGTCGTTCGTCAGAACGCTCTGGATGCCGCCCACCCGACGCTCACCAAAGTAGCTGACGGGTAGCCTTTGCAACTTCTCGTAAAGCCGCACCCGCATCTCTCCCGCCAGTTGGATGGCGGCCCGACTCAAGTAGAGCGCCTGGCCCCGGGTAAACCAATATTTGGCGAAGAACACGCCCACCACCAGCAGGCTATAAATGCCAAGCTGGGTAACCGCTTCCGAATTCCCGCTCGGGCGGTTTTGCGTTTTGTCTAACGCCGCCTGCACCTGCTCTACCGGTAGCTGCAGGTTTTCTGCCATCACCGCCGCCGGGCTAATGCTGTCCCGCGCCGCGTCCGCTGCCGCCAAGGCCGTCTCTACCGTCTTTTTATCGCGTCCCAGCGTCGTTTTCAGCTGTTCCGCGCGGTCACTCCGTTCCTTTTCCTGCTGACGGCGACTCTCTGCTTCCGTGATCCGTCGCGGGGCTGCCTGCTGGATGGAGTTCACACTCCGTTCAATCAACGGAATCGTAATGCCATCCAGCACCGAAGCTACCAACACGCACGCCAAACCAATGGAGATCGCGCGACGTTGACGGGCAAGGTCGGCAAGTAGCCGCGAATCTAAGCGGCGAAACGGGTTGAGGGCACGAAGGAACTCAGACAGGGCCCTTCATTATGGGCTGAACCCACCCGATGGGCCCACGGCCGTGTCCGATGATTGCGGGAAATCGTCTAACTACTCGATGTTGAAAACCCTCGCAAATCCCTATGGTCTCAGGGGACTGATCGCATGCGCCGTCGCGACCGCTCCGCTGGCGGCCGCCGCCGAGACTTTGCGAGGCGAAGTCTTCTACCTCACGCGAAACGCTCTGCCCGCCTCTGCCCAACTCCGTGTCAGCATCATCGATGCCTCCCGCGCCGACGCTAAGGCCGATGTGGTGACCTATAAGGAGATCGCGACCTCCGGTCGGCAGGTTCCTTTACCCTTCACCTTGGATTACCAAGCGAACTCGCTATCCGCCGGGCATCGCTACCAGGTAGAAGCCGCCATCTACGACGGTGGAAATCTTCTGTACCGAAACACCACCGCTATCCCCTTACCCGACCCGAACGACACGGGGCTGTTGCGGATCCAAGTCCAGCAAATCGAAAAAACGGGGGGAGCCACCGTCACGCCGACTCCGGTCGCCGAACCAGGCACCACGTACTTCCTCACCGAACTGCTGGGCAAACCAATTCAAAGTCATGCTGGCACCCGCCGTCTCTATCTGAATCTGGACGCCGATAAAGGTCAATTCTCGGGATTTTCCGGGGTCAATCGATTCGGCGGCACCTACGAACGGGACGGCTATAAGATCCGATTTGGGGCGATGCGATCCAGTATGATGGCGGGCCCGGCGGAGCTCATGGATTTGGAGCGAGACTTCCAAAGCATCTTTAGCAAGGCCACAACCGCCAAGGTCTTTGGCAACGTCCTCGTTTTATACCAAGACAACCGGATCATCTTTAAGGGCACTACGCAAAACTAGGCGGCCGTTTGCCGATACCGGATCTGAAGAAAACTCAGATTCGGTGCCGGGTAACTTACTGAATGTGCCAACCGTAGCTCTCGTGGGCGTAGCCCACATTCACACCCCCGGATTTATCGATGCCATGAACCAGCGCGGAATTACCGTGTCGGTCATTTGGGATCACGACGCCGAAAAGGCCGCTCGTAGCGCCGAAAAATTAGCTGGATCGACAGTCGTCTCTGCGGAGGAACTCTTGGCTGCCGAAGTCGATGGCTACGTCGTTTGCACGGAAACGAATATTCATGAAGAGTGGGTGGCCAAGCTCGCCGCTAAGGGTAAGCCGCTGTTCGTCGAGAAGCCCCTCGGCTTCGCTGGTGCCGACGCCGTGAAAATGGCTGACGCCATTGAAGCCGCCGGCGTCGCTTTCCAGACCGGGTACTTCTCCCGCAGCATCCCCGAAATCCGCCAGATAAAGGCCCTGGTCGATGCTGGCGCATTTGGCACTATCACCCGCGTCCGTGGCTCCAACTGCCACTCCGGAGCCCTCGGTCGCTGGTTCGACACCGATTGGCGATGGATGGCCGACCCGAAGGTAGCTGGCGTAGGCGCATTTGGCGACCTGGGAACCCACTCGCTTGACGTGCTCCTCTGGATCTTCGGCCCCGCCGAAGCCGTCACCGGTCAGCTCAGCAACGGCACCGAAGCTTACGACGGCTGTGACGAAACCGGCGAAGCCATCATCCGCTTCAAGAGCGGCGTCATCGGCACCCTCGCTGCCGCCTGGGACGACGTCTCCAATCCGGTTTCTTACCTGGTCAGCGGCACCAAAGGTCACGCCGCCATCATCGACGGCAAGCTCGTCCTGTCTGGCCTGGAAGCTCCCGAAGTAGCCCCGGTCTCCGGCGGCTTCGGCGCCTATCTGGACTACCTAGAAGGCAAACCCGCCGAGCTAGTAACCGCCCGCGAAGCCGCCGAGCGCTCCGTGACCATGGAAGCCATCTATACCGGCGCCAAAGAAAACCGCTGGGTCACTCTCTAGCCACAAACCAAATCACCCTCGCCCCGAGAGAGGGTGTCGGAGATGATTGTGCTCCGGGGTGAGGGGCTGCGCTACGCCAAAGCTGAGGCGTAACCAACCCCTCATCCCCAGCCCATCTCCCACGGGGAAAAGGGAGCCACCCTCGCCCCCAGGGAGCGGGTCGGTGGTGATTGTCCACCGGGGGTGAGGGGTTACGCAACTTACCCCTACAATCGGCTCATCGGATTCACCGGCGTCCCGTTCACCCACACCTCAAAGTGCAAGTGGGGACCGGTACTCCAGCCAGTAGAACCCACCGCCGCGATGCGCTGCCCCTTCTTCACTCGCTGCCCAGACCCCACATAAATCGCGCTGCAGTGGCCGTACATTGTCGCAAGTCCACCTCCGTGATCTATCACCACCCGATTGCCGTACGCTCGGCCGTAGCCCGTTGAAATGACCACGCCATCGGCTGCGGCCGAAATTGGTGTGCCCATTCGGGCGCCAAAATCGACCCCCGTATGATTCCGCCGGGTATGAAACAGCGGATGGTAACGCATGCCAAAACCGCTGGTAATCCGTCCGGGCACTGGGTGCATGAGCCCACCGCCGCTCGGAACTACCACCACCGCTCCCGGCCGTTTCTGACGCTCTAGATAAGCGCGAATCTGTGCCCGCACGCCTGCCTCGTCTTGCTCAAAGTCTCGTAGTGCTGCTTGTAAATCCGACTGCTTCACGCGTAACGCATTCAGCTTCTGGGCTTTCTCCTCCCGTGCCTCCGCCAACTCCTGCTTCTTCGTCACCTGAAATTCCTGCAGCCGCCGGGTCTGACCAACCTGGGCGTCCTGTGCCTGCTTCTTGGATTTCAATCGTTTCGAAAGTGTCTCGTACTCTTGAAAAAGCTCTCGGTCTTGCTTGGCGATGGCCTCCATTATCGAAGCCCGACTCACCAGTTCGCCCACCGTCTTCGCCCCGACCAATGCCGAAATCACCTGCTGATCCCCCTGTAAGTAGATCGCCTTTAGCCGCATCCGCACCCGGTTTCGTAACACCTCTACCTGGGCCGTTGCCTCCTTCACATCCTTCGCCAGTTCCCGCTGCCGTGAAACGCTTCTCGAAAGGTCCCATTCGGTGTCTTCCACCTCGCTCCGCAGTCGGTCCAGCCGCTGATCGACGATCAAAATGTCGGTCTTCACCACCCGAGCCGCCGCCTTGGTCTGGTTCAACTCGCGCCGAATCACCAACTTCTTTTTCTTAATCGCTCCCAGATCGCCCTGCAAAGCCGCCACGGACTTTTTCTGGGTTTTCCTTGTGGACGACCGGTTCGAGTGTGACTGCGGAACCGCGACCACCGCCCACCCCAAGGCGAGCACCATCAACCCCGATTTCAGCGCAGAGAACCTCATCCTTTCATCGGCAGCAAAATCGCCACGTAGGAGCAAACCAATCCGTAGACCGCTCCCACCAATCCGAGCCCGACGAGAGCTTCCGTCCACGGAAATGGCATTGGTCGGCCCAAAGATGATAAGGCCACCATCTTGCTCGCCACCGCCGAATGCGCGGCCGCCAAAATGCAGGCTCCACCCAGTCCCCCGATCAATCCCTGCGCCGTCCCTTCAATCAAATACGGAACCCGCACGGTTAATCGACTCGCACCCACCAACATCATTATCCGGGCCTCTCGCCTTCGCGAGAACACGCTCAAACGAATGGCGTTGTAAATCAGAACACCGCTTACGAGGAGCAACAAACTACCAATTCCGGTGCCAACCCAGCGCAGAAGCGTCCGCGCCTGATCAACGAACCTTTCCTCCGCGTCCAGATACTGCACCCCTTGCTTCGTGTCGACGTGCGGAATTTGCTTAATCTTTCCCGCCACCGCCGCCGATTTCTGTAGGTCCGCCATCACGACTTTAAACGCGTCCGGCAGCGGATTCTCTACGTTCTCGGTCACTTCCGGCGGATACTTCGTCCGCTCTTTAGCCCACGCCTTATCGCGCGGAATCCAAAACACCGCCGAGACTCCATCCAGCGCCCGCATCGATTTCGCCATCTCCGAAATCTGAGGATTCGTTGTCCCCGCCAGCGCGTAAACTCGCATCTCAAACTTAGCCGCGACGAGCGCCGTCGCCTGATCGGTCACGCGGAACAAATACGCAATCCCGCCCAGCAGAAAAAGCGATACCGCCACCGTGGTGATCGCCGCAAACGTCATCGTCAGATTTCTCCGACTCGCGACCGCTGCTTCCCCGATCAAAAACGAGACGCGATGGATCATTCGCCGGCCTCCGCCGCCACAATGCGACCGTGCTCCAACCGCACCGTCCGCTTCGCAAATCGCTCCACCACCGGCATGTCGTGGCTAGCAATCAGAACTGTCATCCCCTCGCTATTCAGCCCCAGCAGCAGCTCCATAATTTCAATCGACTGCGAGGGATCCAAATTCCCGGTCGGCTCATCCGCAATCAAAAGCGGCGGCTTATTGATCAGCGCCCGCCCAATCACCACCCGCTGCTGCTCTCCACCCGAAAGCTGGTGCGGATAGGCATCAATTCGGTGCGCGATATTCACCTGTTGCAAAATGCGCGGAACCTCATCCCGCACTTCCTTACGCGATTTTCCCACCGACCGCAACGCGTAGGCCAGATTCTCCCACACCCGTTTGGTTGGCAAAAGCTCGTAATTCTGGGGAACAATCCCCATCTGCCGCCGCAATTTATGCACGTTGGAATCACGGAAATCATTCAGGTTTTGCCCGCCCAACCGCACCTCGCCGTCGGTATGGTGCACTTCCCGTGTCAAAACTTTAAGCAGGGTGCTCTTGCCTGCACCCGTCGGCCCCGTAAAGAAGGTGAATTCCCCGCGCTCGATCTGCAACGACAGATGATCGAGTCCCGTCACGTCGCGAGAGTAGGCCACACTCACATCGCGAAACTCTATGAAGGGAGACGCCGACACCAATAGGATTAAACCCCTTAATGCCGCCCGCGTTACGCCGCCCCGCGGTTCCCATCTCCCATACTAAAGCCGTGAGCGAAGCCGTCCGCCACCAATCCACCCGCGAACACCATCGCCGCGAACGGGCCGAAGACTACGTTGAACTCATCGGCGACCTCGTTCACCAACTGGGCGAAGCCCGCCTCACCGAAATCGCCGACCGCCTCGGCGTCTCCCACGTCACCGCCAGCAAAACTCTCAAGCGGCTAGAACGCGAAGGCTGGGTCACCTGCCCCGCCTACCGCCCCATCGTCCTCACCCAAGCCGGTGAACAACTCGCCGCCAGCAGCAAAGAACGCCATCGCATCGTCCTAAACTTCCTGCTGCGCCTAGGCGTCTCCCCCGAACAAGCCGAAATCGACGCCGAAGGCATCGAACACCACGTAAGCCAAGAAACCCTAAACGCCTTCCAAAATTCTTAAACCACCTTCGCCCCGAGGGAGCAGAACGGGCTGTCCTGGGAGCGCCGACACTCCTGTCGGCGTCCGGAAAAGCAATCCGCCGGGATGAGGGGTTACGAGCCCTACTTGCCCCAAGCCCGCTTCGCCCACACCGCCATCGCGTCGTACTTGTCCTCCCAGGTCGTATACATCGCCCCCACCACGCCGGGCACCGACTTAGCGTTTTGCCGCCACTCCGCAATCTGACTCCCGTCCTCATCGCTATCGTAATAGCCCGAAAGAATCTGCTTCAACCCCAAATCGGCAAAGAACTGGCAGTTCTTCCCCTTCAGCCCGCCGTTCCAATTCACGATCCCCACGTCCTTATCCAGCCCCTTCCAAGAGTTCGCCAAACTCCCGCGCACCGCATAAAAGTGATCCACCGCATTGTGCGAGGGATCAAACATGTCGTTCCACACCCAGATCGACGCATCCGGCCGGATCTCCCGAATAATCGCCGCCGCCTTCCGCACGTTGTCAGCCAATAGCTCGCCCGCCGTCATGTTCCGCGATCGACACAGCGCGCACTGATTCGCGCACCGAATCTCGTCGTGGGACATAAAGAACCCCGCCGGATGCAGTCGCTCATTCGCCAGCTTTACTTCCGCTCGCCAATCATCAAAAACCCGCGGCTCCGATAAGCAAAAGCTCAGCCGATCCTCATAAATGATCAGCGGATGGTAGTAACTCACCCGCAATCGCTCCCGCTCATGAATCCGCGACGTCGGCGTTAACTTGATCGCCACCGAAGATCCGCGCCAGGCTAACCACGGATGAAACTGCGGATCGACAATCCGCTCGTAGTCCGTCCCCTCCTTGTAAACCGTTCCGTCCTCGCCCCGCACCGTTACCGGACATCCCGGCCGCCGCAACACATTCACCAGACCAATCTCCTCCACCCGCAGATCGTCCCACCAAATCTTCCCCTCCTTACCGCCCCAAAAGCCCAGGTAAATCCGCCCCGCCGTCTCATCCAGACTGTTAAACACCAGGTCTACTTGCTTCCAATCTTGCGTGGGTTCGGCGTGAAAGGTCTGCCAACTCACGCACCCCTGCGCCGATTCCGTCAGCACCTTCACCTCCGGGATCGCCGGTCGTAGATTCTCCGTCTTGATCCAAACCGAGATGTGATAC
>CANFJD010000045.1 GCA_947447315.1 Fimbriimonadaceae bacterium | reverse complement strand
TTTCTGCGGAACGATGCGCTCCCGCTTATGATTGGGGCGGCCGAGTTCTGCTTGGATTGGCTCATTCCTGATCCGCGCGATCCTCAGGGTCGGCTTGTGACCGCGCCTTCGGTATCACCCGAGCTAGGTTTTATTGCTCCTACTGGCAAGCACGTGAGTACCGGAATCGGCGCAACAATGGATCTCGCGATCATTCGGGATCTATTTCACGCCCTGGTGAAGGCGGGCCGCGCACTAGACATCGAGCATCCGGTCATCGAGGAGATTAAGGCAACTCTGCCCAAGATTCTTCCGTATCAAATCGGAAGCCGGGGCCAGTTACAAGAGTGGGCCGATGACTATCTGGAAACCGAAGTTCACCACCGGCACGTTTCTCATCTGCTGGGTGCCTACCCTGGCTGCGAGATCACGCCGCTTGCCACGCCAACTCTCGCCAAAGCGGTGCGGCAAACGCTAGACATTCGAGGCGACGAGGCTACCGGGTGGGCGATGGGCTGGCGGCTCTGTCTTTGGGCGCGGCTACGTGATTCAAAGCGATCGGTGGGCATGATTAACCGGCTGGTGCGCTTAGTTGAGACCGACGGCTTAAAATTTGCTGGCGGCGGTGGAATTTATCCCAATCTCTTCGACGCGCATCCGCCATTCCAAATTGACGGAAATTTTGGCTACACGGCCGGTGTCATCGAGATGTTGGTTCAAAGCCATGAGGGCATACTGGATCTGCTACCCGCCCTTCCGGCCGAATGGCCGAAAGGGCAAGTTTCCGGGATTCGCGCCCGAGGCGGGTTTACCGTTAGCCTGCAATGGGATAATGGGAAGCTCACCCGGACGGAAATTCATGCAGCTCGTGCTGCTACTACAAAAATTCGCCGACCGGACGTCGAAACCCAAGAGACTCTCGTATTTCAAGCCGGAGAAACTCGCATCATTCAATAATATTTATGGAAAACATCACCAAATGGATCACGCTGAGCGCGCTCGCCGGAACAGCAATTGCTTGCATTCCGCGTGAAGCAGCTGGCCCAACATCGGTAAATCAGGAAGCCGCTGCGCCGAAAACGAAAACTTTCGCGGGTCAGAATGTTAACGTCACCAATCTCTACAACGACACCTGCGCGAAGTGCCACGGGGTGAAAGGCGAAGGTGGTGGCGGCGGGACCAAGAGCCTTCTATTCAAAGAAAAGTTCGACCAAAAGCTTGATCGACCGTACTTTGATGCCATCAAGCTCGGCGTAAAGGATGCCGGGATGGAAGAATATGGCTCGACGATGAGCGACGAAACCATCTGGGCTCTCGTCGTACACATTCGCGAATTACAGGCGAAAGGACTCCGCGAGCAATTTGGCGGTCCCCAAGCCGCCGATGGTGTTTATTCCTCTACGCACGCCAAGTACAAGATTGACACCGTGATTGACGAGGGCAAAGGTCTCGTCACTCCGTGGTCGATGGACTGGCTGCCGGACGGCAAGATGCTCGTTACCAACCGCCCCGGCGCGCTTCGGCTGGCCCAAAACGGCGAGTTAGGACCCGAAATTACGGGAATTCCGGCGGTCCGAGAACTCGGACAGGGCGGACTCATGGACGTGGCGGTTCACCCCGATTACGCCAAGAACGGATGGATATACCTATCGTTTACCGACCCAAGCAAGACAGATAATGGCGCGGGTATGACAAAGATCGTTCGCGGCAAACTGAAGATTGATGGCCTTCAGGCGCAATGGTACGGTCAGCAGACGATTTACGAGAACAAGCCAGATACCTACAATCGCAGTGGCGTCCACTTTGGAAGTCGAATCGTGTTCGATCGAAAGGGGCACGTTTTCTTCACAACCGGCGAGCGTGGTTCGGGCGAGAAGGCACAGGATCTTTCCTTGCCCAACGGCAAGATCTACCGGGTAAACGAAGACGGCAGCATTCCCGCCGACAATCCCTTTGTCAGCGACCCCAAGAATAATCCAGCCGTCTGGACTTACGGACATCGTAATCCTCAGGGCCTCACGTTCGACTTGAACGGAAATCTCTGGAATACGGAGCACGGCCCTCGCGGAGGGGATGAACTCAATCACGTGATCAAGGGGTCCAACTACGGTTGGCCGATCATCGCCTTCTCGATCAACTACAACGATTCGCCGCTCGCCACCCCTTGGCCGAAGCCGGGACAGAATTTTAGATTGCCCGTCTTGCGATTCCTCCCGAGCATCGCCGCGTGCGGCCTCGATTTGGTGCGCGGATCCGCGTTCCCCGATTGGAAGGGCGACCTAGTCGCCGGTGGACTCGCTGGCACAACCGTTCAGCGCATCCGCATCAAGGATGACAATGTTCTCGAGCAGGAAGAGATCTTGTTCGGAATGGGTCGTGTGCGAGATGTCGCCGTCGCTCCCGATGGCTCCATCTATGTCGCGCTCAATCAGCCCGACAAGATCGTGCGCATTTCTCCGGCAAAGTAACAACTAACCAATGAGGGCTCTCTGGGATATCCCAGAGAGCCCTCTTTTCTGTTTGCAGTCCCGGTTTAGAACCGGCGGATCCGCAGGTTTCGGAAGCTAACGGCGTCGCCGTGATCTTGGAGAACGATGAATCCCTCAGGCTGCTGACCATAGAAGGGCATGCCCGCGAATTTGCTCGCCTTATACCGTTGGGTCCAATCGGCCGAACCGAGTTCGTACTCGGCCACCTTCTTGCCGTTCAGCCAGTGCTCCACATGGTTCCCCTTCACGATGAGTCGCGATGAGTTCCATCGACCCGCCGCCCGAGCCGCGTTTTGGTCGGTTGCGTACATGGCGTAAGCCGCTCCCGCAGAGGTGAGGGCATTTCGCCCGTCGGCGTGTCGCTCGTTATCCAGGAGTTGATACTCGGGTCCGGTCTCGTACGGTGCCCCTCCAGCTTCGGTGCTGCGATAGATCACACCCGAGTTTCCACCGGGTGAAACCTTCCAGTCCCAGCGGAACTCAAAGTCTCGATACGGCTGAATCGTTCGCAGGTCGCCGCCCCCACCGCCGCGGTAAGAGAGAAGGCCCTGGCTAGCCTGCCAGTTCTTTGGCACGGAAGTCTGTCGATATCCCACCCACTTGGTGAGGCTGGTGCCATCAAATAGCAGTTCAAAGCCATCCCTCACCTCATCTGGCGTCAACGTATTATTGGCCAGCCGAACAGGGTGTGGAGTTACCGTCGCGTGATTCGGCTTTCGGTTCAGCGTATACCAAGCTTCGGTGCTCCAAAGGTCTCGTCCCGCCTCTGATGTCAACGTGGGATCCAATCGAACGTAAACCACGTGGCCTTCCTTTAGATCGGGCACTTCTAGGAACACCTTCTTGCGATCCGGCGAAACGGTGACTGACGTCACCGCATGCTCCACTTCATCAATCTTTGGTCCGCCATAATTGTTCGTCGGCACGTATCGCCAACTCTTCACGTCGTAAAGATCCGGCTCTAGTCCCTGGCCCTTCGCCATCGGCTCGGTGAGCTCAATTTCCATGCCGTTGGTCTTCGCCCGGACCGCTAGCATTTCGAAGACCGGCTTTCCGTTATAGGCGATCTTTTGCAGACCGAACCGTTCTTTGCCGTCCTGACCCCAGTTACCAGCCGCGCCAATACCACCGATGTAAAGGGCACCGTCGGGTCCCCAGCAAATACGGTTAACGCCCGCCTCGAGGCCCTGAGTAAAGCGGAAGACCGCTCCCTGCTGAACACCTTCGACCGTCTCCACGAAAACTCGCTTGACGCCACCGTGAGTCACGTCCCCGTGAATCATCTGATTCTTGTACGGTCCCACATTGAGCGGGGCCGGCTGGCTAGGCGAGTTTCCAATCTCTCCTTGCGGTAGCCAGACCACCGGGGGGAACTCCTTCAAGTTGGCGGTGCCTTCCGGATCTACCGAATGAGAACCGTAGAAAGCTCCATCCTTCACGAGCAGAATTTTGCTGCTGGGCAACCAGTCGCCCTGGTTATCGGCTACGTAGAGGTTTCCGTTGTAACCGTAGCCAATGCCGTTCGGAGTCCGAAGACCTTTCGCCAAGAAGCGATACTTGCCCGACTTTTCGTCGATCTCAATTACCTTGCCGCGATCCGGATTCTGCGGCTGCGTACTGGCTCCGCCCGGATTAATCGCGGTAGCAAGCGTGGCGTAAAACTTGCCTTTGTTGTAGGCAAGTCCGAAGGCGAATTCGTGGAAGTTCGCTGTAACACCCCACCCGTTCGCAACGGCACGGTACTCATCGGTAACGTCGTCACCGTTCTTATCGATCAGCTCGGTCAGTTCCTGCTTTTGCAGCACGAAAATCCGATTGCCGACGGTCTTGATTCCAAGTGGTTCCGCCAACCCCTGGGCAATCCGCTTTACTCGCGGTCGAGGATTGGTTCCCTCGACACCGCTGAGAATGTACACGCCGCCATCGGCTTCCCAGTTACAAATGACCATGCGGCCATCGGGCAGAAAGTCGATGCCACCAACTCGCGGTCGGAACGTATCCGGTCGCACGGTGTAGAGGCTAAACGAGGGATGAACATCGGTCAAGGGCTGCCGATCTCCGGGTCGGCCCGTGCCGCCCGCATTGATCACGTTCTTCTTGCCCGGGCTGGTGACTTTCACATCACCCTCGATCGTGGTGAACGCGCTCGGCGGCACCACCTGCCAAGTGGTCGTCCCCGGCACCTGCCACTCCAGCTTCAGTAGCTCGTCGCCGCCATCTTCGAAGTACTCGACCCGAATAGGGTGCTCTCCGTTATCAAGCGTAAACGTGCCTTCGCTTGACGTGCCGGAATTGAGGCCGTCGTGATTAACCACCAAAGTGTCCCGGATCCAGAAAATCGCGCCGTCGTCACTGGACAACCGGAATTTATACAGACCGGGCTTCTGGATATTGATAAACCCGGTGATGTGGCTCAAGAACTGACTTTCTGGCCCCTGGAAGTCTTGATACGACTTGAAATCGATGTTGGGGAAAATGAACGACTTGTTCGGGGTCTGACCACCCACCAGAGTTGGTAGCTGGCTCATTCCTCGGCCAACATCGTAGGTACGCACCGCCAATCCTGGCTCGCGCGGTTCCTGAACAACCGCTGGTTCCACGGAGGGTTCCAGAGCGGCTTCTGCCACTCGCGGTCCATGAACGACCGTTTCGGAACCGGATCCGGTCGGCAATAAACCGAATTGGTAAGACAAATTCGCCTTTCCATCACCGAGTTCGACCGACGGAGCAACGATTCCATTCAGGATCACTTTCTCTCCGTTGTAGGTCACCAGATCCGTAAGTTGGTACGCGCTGGCCAGGTCTAGCCGCAGCTTGCGGGACCCTAAACCACGAACGGTGAAATCTCGGGTGAATCCTCCGGGAACGTACTCCGGCGTTTCTTCCACCTGAATCTTTCCAGATTCGAACGAGTACTTTACAACGCACTGTCCAGCCCGCATTTCGTAGCCTAAGAACCGCGGTTCGGACGGCTTTCCGTTGAGGGACCAGTGCAGTTGTTCAGGATTACTTTGCACATAGGCCGCCCCTTTAGCGGTCGGCTGAGGTCCGTGAACCGTGGTGTAAACGGCGCCATCAAAGTTAACGCCGCCTTTCCAAACTTTATAAAGTCCGGCGTGAGTGGCGTCGTAGGCCACCCACAAATCGTCGTGCAACGCCAGCGTTAACATGCGCGCGCGTTGATCTAAAACCGAGCGGAAAACCCAGACGTCACGGGGACGGTCGGGAGTCATCGCGACGAAACCGGTGAGGATCGCAAGAATCACGGCTCGGTTCTACCTTAGCCGAGCCGCAATAATCACAGTGTCCAGCCGCTAAATCTCGCCACCGCATTCAATAATCATCCGAAGTGCCGGTTTGTTCACCCAGCTGGAGTCGTGGAACTGTTCTCCCCAACCGCGGGGCGTGACATCGGGGTACTCGTGGCAGGTCTCATCCTCCGTAAATCTGAGTTGCTTCCGCAGCGAGACCCGTACGTTCACGTCCGCTCCATGGTCCAGGAACAAGCGCACGAACCGCTCCGAGCTCACCAGCCCGTTCGTGTTTGGTTGCCACACGACGCATCCGAACAAAGCCGAATGACCGCCGAATCCTTCACTGTCGATCGCGGCGGGCGCATCTACAGGAGTTCCCCTGTCAACCAGCCACTCGGCGACTTCAAATTCGTCGTAATCCACCGCTATGTGCAGTAGAGTGCCTCCGGCTAGCGGCGTTCCGTGAAGAGCAAGGGTTTCATCCCCATCGCACCCGCAAGCCGGCGGAAAGATTTCTGCGTGAGAGAAGTGCCGCGTCAAAAGCCGTGAATCAAGCTGCAAATGTCGTTCGAGGAGATCGATGCGCCCGCGGTGTACGGCCATCGGAGCCGTGTCGGGTAACTGAACTCCACGTTCGGAGAGTAACTCCAAACAAGCGTGCTTCCCCTTGGCGTTTCGGGAATACGTTTGCAGAAGAAGAGCCAGGGGAGCAAGCGGGTTTCCTTCGGCGTCAGCGATCTCTGCCCCCAGATCTAGCAGGAAGCGTAATCCCACCGGATTAAGAGTCTCGCACGGGCCCATAACGGCCCCCGGTTGTGGCCGCGCACCTTTTTCCACCAGACGTTGCGCGATGCCCAGGTTCCCACGCAGACAGGCGCGCTCAAACGCATACTGAATATCCTCAGAGCCGTATTCCAGCAGAAACTCCACAACGTCAGCGCACCCGGCGGTCGCGGCGTAAGACAACGGGGCGCCCCAATTTCCCGGGACTCCTCGGGCGTCTTCCATGAGCAATGCTGGGTTATCCGTAAGAAGGGCCCGCAATTGACCCCGGTCTTGGGCCCAGATGGCCTCGATGACCCGGCATGCGGTTACCAAGCGGGCCCAGCTCGCGACTCCGTAGCTACGGGCCATAGCGATCTGGGCTGCCGCGAGGGTCACATCTCCGATTTCTATTGGGCGGGGGTAGCTCGCCTGAAATTCGGCAATCGCGGCCGCATCACCAGCACGAATATCCCGGAGGAAATCCTTTGCCTGGTGACGAAGCTGACTGAGATTCGGACGAACCGGAATGTGACGAAGTGGTTGATTTTGCATATACGGACCTCCTAACAGGCGCCCGGATTCCGCATTTTGGGCAAAGGAAGTTCGCAAGGAACCGACGTTATGAAGTTTTAACAGGAGAACTCGGTTCTTCTCGCGGACTGAGTGCGCCCTGTGCGCACTCAGATTATAACGAGGTCCGCCGAGATTGTCTAGCCCACTCGCAAGCGGGACGCAGAACCGCGTCCATTCCAAGTAGCTCGCTGCGGCTTGGTCGCCGGATCCAGGATCAGCCACTTGATGAAATACTCCCAAATGCGGGTTGAGTTCATCTGGGTATGACCGCGATCCGGCCCCACCTGCATGTCGTAGCGCTTCCCTTTCTTCTCAAGTTCATTCACCAGCATGTAGGTGTTGCTGGGATGGACATTGTTATCGGCGGAGCCAAAGTACAGCATCAAGTGCCCCTTCAGGTCGCCGGCGTACTTCATCGCCGATCCATTTTCGTAGCCCGCCAAGTTCTCACCTTCCCAGGGAAGCCCCATGTATCGCTCGGTATAGATAGAATCGTAGTGTTGCCACGCCGTGACAGAGGACGACGCACACGCTGCCCAAAAGGTTTCTGGGTGCCTCAGAATCGCCATCGCCGATGCGTAGCCGCCGTACGAAGTGCCGTAGATTCCGACCCGCTTCCCATCAACGTAATCCCGCTTTGCCAGCGCTTGCACGCCAGCGGCTTGATCGTCAATCTCGACAATTCCTAACTTGCCGTATACGGCATCGCGAAACGCCTTCCCACGTCCCATGGTGCCGCGTCCGGCGATGTTCACCACCAGAAATCCGAGTTCGGTCAGCGGCGACGGTGTGCGGAAGTTCGGGTTCATCCCGCCCGATTCGGGACCACCGTAAACATCCACGATGACGGGATATTTCTTGGTGGTGTCAAAATCGCTTGGCTTTTGAACGGTGCCATAGAGCTGGGTCTGGCCATCCGCCGCCGTAAAGGTGAACACCTCCGTCGGCTTCAGTTGAAGCTCCTTAAATTTCGAGTCATCTGCCATCGCCAGCGAGGCGACCGTTTTCACCGCCGATTTTCCGATCGATTGAAGCACCGTCCGCGCTGGCGTATCCGGCGTCTGTAGAACATCCACGAATGAAGTGAAGTTCGGAGCCAAGTTCACAGTGTGGTGAAATTTCGGGTCTGTCAGCAACCGCTGATTCTTGCCGTTCAACCCCACCGTGTAAAGCTGCTCGAAGTAAGGATTCTCGGGACCAGCGGCCAGAAAATACACTTGGTTCGTTTTTTCATCTACGGCGAGAACTCGATTGGCGTCGAACGAGTTCTTAGTAATTTCGGCTAGCTTTTTGCCATCGATATTGTATAAATCGAAATTTTTGTACCCATTCTTTTCGGTTGACCAAATAAACCGCCGATTATCTGCCAGCCACTGAATCGTCGGATGGTTTTCGGCCCAGCTTTGCGGCTGGCGCTCTTCGGCAATGCGGCGCGAAACCCCGGTTTCCGGATTTGCCGCGCAGTACTGCATCACGTTTTGTTTTCGATTGGTACGTGCGTAGGTCAATTCGCTTGAGTCGTCACGCCACCGGACGTCATAAACGTATTCGCCCAGACTCTTGTCTTCAAAATCAGAATCCACCCGCGTGCGGTTACCAGAGGCGAGGTCGAAAATCCACAGTTGCACCTTGGGATTCGGTTGCCCGGCTTTCGGATAAGGCTCGGTGTCGAGCGTCGCCTGATACTTCGTCTGATCCATTGCCAGGTAGTAGTCCTTTACTTCGCTCTCGTCGAACCGATAATAGGCCAGTTTCTTCCCATCGGGACTGAACCACATTGCCTCCCGAACTTCCAACTCCTCGCCGTAAACCCAACTGGCAACGCCGTTTTTAATCCGTCCCGCCACGCTACCGTCCGTCGTTATTGCCTTATCATTCTTGCCATCGGCATCGCTCAGATAGACATTTCGATCCCGGCAAACCGCTTTGAGCTTGCCATCCGGCGAGAAGACGGTGTCAAATTGCCGTCCGCGATCAGGAGCGTTTCGCCGACGCGGTGGAGTGACTTTACTGCCGTCAATTTTCCCTTCGGAAATCGTTCCGGACTTGACGTCCACCACGTAATCCTTGCCGTCACGACTCCAACCAAACTGGCTGCCATCGGCAGAAAACGTGCCCGAAACCGCGCCGGATTTTACCGATCCACTGATTTCGCGACTTAACTTGGTGTAACGATCGTACCGGGGCATCTCTTGGAATATCTCCTGGGCCCAAGTCGCCGCCCCCACCGCCAGAAGTGAAAGAAATACCGCGATCCGAGTCGAATTTGGGACCATGCGCGGAATTATAGCCGCCTCTTCCTTGCGCCGGCTTGATCGAAGAAAACTAAGTCGAAACCGACGGACCAAACAGGTTCCCGTGAATGCGCGACCGCAATTATCAATAGTGTATCGTCCTATATCTGCCAGTACAGTGAGGATGGGAGAAACGCCCGCCAAAAGTCACTACTCCGGAACTGGGCAATGAATTCTGGACGTTTATAAGCATGTGGGGAAAATCAGCGAACGATCCGCAAGTTTTCTCCCTCTATAAGTAACGGTTTTCATCCGCAAGGCGCATTCGGGAACAACCACGAATGGCCGCAACACCCTACGAAGGTAGGAAGTGGCATAGCTACCGACCTTAAGCAAGTTGGTAGCTTTTTTTTGTCTTTTGATCTTGAAAAATGCGGCCGCCGCCAGTACCGAAATATCGGTGACTTAAGCCCTAATCTGCGTCGACGGTGCGCATGGCCTTGACTTTTGACCCTTGATGTTTCATAATATAGACCACACCGCGGGGTGGAGCAGTCTGGTAGCTCGTCGGGCTCATAACCCGGAGGTCAAAGGTTCAAATCCTTTCCCCGCACCCAATTTTGGCAAAGTCTAGCCGCCCTTTCGAGGGTGGCTTTTTTGTTATTGAATTCCACGGATTGTTACCGGTTGCTACGCCCACCGATTTCGACAGATCCATCGCCTGCCGCTGACCTTCCTTTCAAATTTTCGTTTCCGATCCTAATTTCGTGAGGTTCCCGACAAACTCCCGGTGCGAGCCAACGTATGCTGAAGTCCGGCGCGATTTGGCGTCCGATGTTAACGCCATGAACCGACGCGCATTTACTCTCATTGAACTTCTCGTGGTGATCGCTATCATCGCGATTCTCGCCGCCATTCTCTTCCCGGTTTTCGCCAGTGCGAAAGAAGCCGCGAAACAGACGGCCGGTCTCAGTAACACCAAGCAATTGGCCGTGTCGCAGATACTCTACAGTAACGACGCCGACGACACCGTGATCCCCGCCAACACCGAACATCCGGGGGATCCGATCGACGAGCTGGTGGCGGGTAGCTGGACTACCACGATCCAGCCGTACCTCAAGAGCACCCAAATCTTGAACAGTCCGGGTTTCAGCGAAGCAAACCTAAAGAAGGCAATGCTTCAAGACGACTGCGACGGAACCGATGTGGATTACGTTAACTCGCTTCTCCCGAGCGACGGCAAATACCTGAGCCACTACGGCATCGCCAAAGCGGCCCAATACTGGTCATGCAACCCCGAGGAAAACTCCGAGACCCAGCCGTACGCCAAATATCCCGGCAGTGGCTGGCGAGACATGTACGACGGCACGTACTCGTACGAAAACCTCAATTTGGGATCGGTAGTGGAAACATCGCGGACCGCCAACATTGGCGATGCCTACACGGCCATCAATCGCGACCGCACCGATGTGGTCACGAAATTTGGCTGCGAGAGTCGATTCCGCTACCGTAACGACGGCGGCAGTTTCAGCTTCCTCGATGGTCACAGCAAGTACCTCAAGGGCAATCCGGAACGCATCCACACCACCGATGCGAGCGGATGCATCTTTGAGACCTACTTCACCTACGATCGCTAATCGCCGTTGTGCCTGCTCCGCTTCCCAAGCGGAGCAGGGCGCCGGCAAAGCTGGGTCACAATAGACGCGTGAAGCTGCGATATGCCCACATTTGCGAAACCACCATCCTGGGGCACAACGGCAATATATCCATCATCAACGCCTTTGACAGTGTGTACTTTCCGCAGCTACCGGGACAAATAACCAAGTTTTCATTTACCGGTGGTTTCGAAGTGGAGCGGGACGATACCGGTCGACTTTTTATCATCACGATCCGGTTGATCGATCCTAACGGACACCTGCTAAACGAGTTGAATGGAGAGCTCAATATTGAGTCACAAATTGGTGAGCTACCTTTCCACAACTTGGGCTGGTGCCTGGATGGACAAGTTGTTCAAGAGTACGGGCGGTACGAAATGGAAGTCGATATCGATGGGCAAAATGTCTGCGTAATCCCCATTCTGGTGAAGCGAACGGACGGCATCGGTTAGACCGTCTTTCAAACGTAAGAAAAATAAAAACCGGCCCCAGAGAGGGTTTGGGACCGGTGACGTTGACCTTTGGCTTTCGCTTCCGGTCTTCCTTGGGGGAAGGAGGATGTGCCGTCAATATACTAAACGTCACGCCTAGGGGCTAGGTTTCGTCAATTGGATCGCATTGAGTTTTGCGGGACTATTGGCGGTCAGGCCCCCTTCGCCGCCGTGATGAATGCCCGAATTTTTTCCCAATCCTTGATCCCGGCTTCCCGCTCAATTCCGCTGCTTACATCCACGGCATACGGCCGAACTCTCCGGACGGCATCCGCTACATTCTCGGGAGTTAAACCGCCCGCCAGTATCACGGGTCGCTGCGCGCGCTGAACAATTTCGGCCGCCACCGACCAATCAACCGTGTGTCCCGTTCCGCCAAACGCTTCCTCCCGAAATGCGTCCAACAGAATTGCGGACGCGTTGATCGTTTGCTGGGTGAGGTCGTCTGGCTTCTGCCCTTTCCGTAAACGAATAACGTGGACACGTTTGGTCGCGGGAAATGGATAAGTCTCCCACTCCACACCTTGCACCAAATCGTACAGGGCTTGAGGCGGTGCCCCGACCACGCGACCGTAAACCGCCACTTTTGGGACAAACGGCGGAAGGTCCGCCACCCATTTGTCCTGATCATCGCCGACAAAACGCGGGCTCGTTCTTTCGTGGACAAACCCCAATGCGTCGGCCCCAAATTCCAGGGCCATCCGGGCGTCCTCCATCCGCGTCAAACCACAAATCTTGACTTTTACCAACCGCTCTTTCTACCCGGTTGGCAAAAAGGGCGCTGGGCGGCTATGCGCAAATAAGAAACGATTCACTTAGCAGGCGATTCATTCTCTGCAGCAAACAGCTCGCGCGCCGTGTTAAGTTGCTTCAGCGCTTCCCCAAGGTCAATCCTCGCTTCCGTCGCCGTATCGGTATCCCCGTTGTCCAAAAAGTCTGCTACCGACTGAAGCGACTGCACCAGAACCCGCTGCACCAACCCAAATCGGTCGAACGACTTCATATTCGCGACGGGCACCCCTGTTTCGCTTAAATAAGCCAACCGGGCTTTCACCCGCTTCTCTAGGCGATCGCGCGTCTCGGCATTAGCTGGGTTGGCACGATTCACCACGCAACGAGCCAAAAGATCTCGCGTTTCCGTTATGTCCGCCGCCGTAACTCGATCCAACACGGGCATGGCGAACTTGTACCGGGCCGTCGCGTCAAATTTTGGCATCAGCTTGGCTTGGTGCCAGTCCGACATCAATCCATCCAGGCCACCCAACATCGCCCGAGCAATCGCGCGCAACACGTAGCCGTCGGGATTCGCATCCCGCCGTATGGCCACGTCAAGGTGTTCAATCGCCACCAGCGGCTCAAGTTCTACGAGTGCGATTTGGGCGAGTAGACGACGCGTTTCCGGCGCATCGGGTTCCCGAGCCACCGCTTCGTTCAACTGAGTCCGCGCTTTGCCGGAGTCTCCGGCCGCAAGGTAGGCCCTCGCCGCCCGGAGTCGCCAGTCCGCCGGCGGCGTCCCCCAAGTCGCTACATCCGCCGCTTCC
>CANFJD010000044.1 GCA_947447315.1 Fimbriimonadaceae bacterium | reverse complement strand
TGTTCCTGCGGTTGCCGCCGGGACTTGTCTTGAGTACCTGAAAACGCTGGAGATATCTTGGGATGAGAATGCCCCGCTGGGTGGGGGCCCCGCCGGTCGCGCGATTCGGACGCAGACGCCGATGGTTGCGCACGATTCCGCTACCGACGCATCGGTCGAGCCATGGAGAAAGAATGCGATCGAATTCGGATTGCGAAGCGTCGTGTCGTTGCCTCTTTCCGATCGTTCGGCGTTGCCCGAACGCGCATTTGGATTGCTCACTCTCTATTCTGATGAGACGACGAAGATCACCTCGGATGAAGTTGATCTCCTCGCCGAGCTGGCGAAGGATCTGGCATACGGGATTCAGAACCTGCGGTCTCGGAACGAGCAGAAACGCCTAGAAGGTGCACTGCTGGAAGTGGCGGCATCGGTGTCGGCAGCCTCTGGCGCAGAGTTTTTCCGCAATCTCGTTGATAGCATGACCCGGGTTACGGGAGCGGCGGCAGGGTTTGCGGCCGAATTTGCTCCTTCGGGAACTGACCGGATACGCACGTTAGCAGGGTTAGAAGGCGGTGAGCAACTGCCGGTCGCAGAGTTCGAACTCGGCAATACCTTTGTGTCTTTGTTGACTCAAGAACAGACCGTTTCCATCTCTTCTGTTAGGCCGGAATCGGCTTACCACGATCCGATCATAAATTTTTTTCCGCAGGGTTTTGTCGGGTGTCGGCTTACGGGGGCTGACCGGGTGCCCCTAGGCTTCTTATATCTATACTTTACGGAACCCATAACGAGTCCCGATTTCGCGGTTTCTGCGTTGCGAATTTTTGCCGCGCGCGCAGCCGCTGAGATTGAACGGAAAGATTCCCTCCGGAAGATTCAAGAGCAGGCGTCTTCGCTTGACCGCGCTAATGAGTCCATTACCGTGCAAAACATCGAAGGAGTTGTGACCTATTGGAATGCCGGTAGCGAAAACCTTTACGGCTGGACGAGGGATGAAGCAGTCGGCGCGGAATATCGCCAGCTTGTGGGCGGTGATGAAGCCATCGCTGAATCGATGTACTTTGTTTTAAGTAGTGGCGATTGGAAAGGGGAATTTCATCGGACATCGAAATCTGGCAGCCCGCTCATCATTAGCTCTCGTTGGACATTGGTCCGGGATGGGGATGGAAAACCATCGGCGGTGCTGATTATTGAATCGGATATTTCTGATCGACGGAGACTTGAGGAGCGGCTACTGCGTTCGCAACGCTTGGACAGCATTGGCACTCTCGCAGGGGGAATTGCGCACGACCTCAACAATGTGCTCACGCCGATAATCCTGTCGACAGACATGCTGTTGATGAGTGCGACCTCGCCACGTCAAGAAAGGTCACTCCAAGCAATTGCTAAAAATGCCAGGCGCGCGGCAGACATGATCCACCAGATCCTCAATGTCGCGCGCGGGATGGTGGTGAACGAGAGTTTTCTCCCGTGCGTGAATTTTCTCGAAACGTTGCGGCATGATGTTGAGCCGATGTTAGGACCGGAGGACATCCTGGAGATTGAGTGTCCACTCGAGATTTGGAATATCGTCGGGGATGACAACCTGCTGCGTCAGGTATTTGCCAATTTATGCATCAATGCTCGCGACGCAAGTAAAGATGCGGGTGGTCCATTCCGGCGTGTCGTTTTGCGGGCTGGTAATTTGACGGTGGAGCGCACCCAGATCGAACAAACCCACGGGCTCCTTCCCGGCCCCTATGTGCAAATTGACGTGATTGATCAGGGGACGGGAATGAGTAGTGCCACTCGAGCGCAAATCTTTGATCCCTTTTTCACCACCAAGCCCGTAGGCAGTGGTACGGGATTGGGGCTATCGATCTCATTGGCGATCATTAAGAGCCACGGTGGAACGATTGAAGTGGACAGCCAATTGGGACAGGGTTCTCGGTTCCGGGTCTACCTGCCGGCGCGACCGTAACGAATTTTGGGCGGTCTGCGGTTCTATACTGGGAGTCTATGTTGGCTGACTTTTGGGAGGTCATTCAGGAATCGGGTGGGGATCCGATCAAGCTTTATTCCGTTCTGGCCAAGCGATCGAGCGAAGACATAGTTTCTTTCGCCAGAGAATTTAACCGGGCTCTCATCAAGCTTAACCAGTGGGAAATTTGGGGAGCCGGATACGTAATGGCGGGCGGCATGAGCGACGACGGATTCCATTACTTTCGCTCCTGGATCATCGGAAGAGGCAAAGATGCGTTCGAAACGGCTCTAGTTTCACCCGATGATCTGGGCAAATTTGCCGCTCTAGATGATGAATTCGAAAATGAATCGCTGGAGTACGTAGCTCTAGAACTGTTGGAAGAACAAGGGGTTCCTGATCCTCGCGGGGAATTTGACGTCTTTCCAGACGATAGGCCGAGCGGGGAAGCATGGAATGAGGATGAAGTGTTCGCCAAATATCCCAAACTTGCGGCTCAATTTGGCTGAACCGTGCGGCAAGGTATCCCTTAGCGGATGGTGGTCATCACTGAAGATTGTGCTTGCGGTAGGGAATATTTCAAGGATCCGGTTAGTCGCGAAGATCACGAGGTAGGCCAGAGAGTTTTACCGTGGGACGGGTTTCCGAAGCAGGGTGCGCCTGATTAGAATCCACGGTTCACGGACGTAGTTAACGGCTGTCCCTGTCGACCGATACCAAATAAGGTGTCGGTTGGGAATGCCTTAAGTCGGATAAAGAAGCTAATCTCCCGTCCCGGTCGAAATCCGGTTCGGAACTCGCTGACCGTAATGATAGCGTCCGCTTCGTGGAGATCGTAAATTGCATTCACCTGGTACCCGTCGACTTGCTTCGTAAATCCGTTATAGCTGGCCGAAGCGCTAAACCGGGTTCGACCGACCTTCAGACTGTTCAGGAATAGGTCTAGATTTGCCCAGGCGCCGCGGATGCCGTCATACCTCGCGCCAACGCTTAGGAATGTGGCACCCGGAATATAGGTGCTGTCGATTCTCACGCTACTCCAAAGTTTTGAAATAGTGTCGTAGGTTGCCAAAGCGCGTAATCCGAAATATCCGGCTGGATTGAATTCTGCACGTAATCCAAATTGCTGCCATGCCTCGTTATTGGTCTTGGCTCGATTAAAATCGTAACCCGTTTGGGCGGCGAGAAGAACGTACTTCTGTGGTCGCACCGAAATATCGGTCGTGGCTAAGTGGTAGTTTCCGGCGCGGTCGATACTGACGGGAGAGTAACCCTCGGGACGCATATATTGGTATCGAACATTCGCAGCCGTGTTGGTTCCCAATCGATATTTCAAGTTCAGCCCGCCACCTACGGTGTACTGGGCCGTGTCGTCACTGTAAATACCCTGCTTGAAAGTCGCTTGGTAATCGGCTTTAAATCTTTTATCGGTGCGATCCGGCTTATTGACATCGACATCAAATGCGTAACGCTGCACCCGGTTACTCTGCAGATCTCCAAACTCTCCCACGCTGAGATTGGTACGAAGTCCCAGGGATTGGGAAACTTTTGGACCGAATAGACGCATGGCGTCGCTCGACAAAGTTACGACAGGCGTTTTGTCACCTCCGGAGTAAAAATTAGCGGTATCTCCGACCGGTATGGTGCGGGTGTATTCCACAGCTAAATTTGCTTGCTTCAGGTCTTGAGTTCCGCGGGCGCGGAAGTCAACGGACTTTTGCGAGTAGTCGGTAGAGCCCGGATACTGATTGAAGTTATCTTGGTAGGTGAGATCGAAATTTGTCTGAAATTTTCCGATAGCGCGATTGTCGTTAACGGAAAATGTCTGATTAACACTTCGAGATCCGGAGAAATCGCTGCTGTATCGGTTGTAGGTGAGATTCGTGTCGGCGCGACCCTGAGGGATTCCGGCCTGAATGCGGGTAGATACGAGGGTGCTATCGGGAGATGTCAGATAATAGTCTTTCTGGTATGAGTTGTCAATCCCCAGTGTCCCCCAACTAAACTGTTGCTGGTGAGTATTGTTCAGAACTATTGCGTCCGACTTTCCGATGATTTTGTATAAAGAAGCCGTACCCGAATATGCCTCTTTCTGGTACGCATAGTCGCCTCCCACGCCGATTCCCAGGCGGGTCATTAGGTCAAGGCGGCTATCAAAAACAGATCCATCTTTGAGGGGAATGCCGTACCGGGCTTTTACGTAATAGCCCTCATCGGAACTGTAACCAAATTCGGGAAAATACTTCGGTTTACGAGAATCGAGAGGGATACTCAAGAACGGAAGGCTTAATATCGTATGCCCAAAAAGTTGAACGCGAGCGTTTCGGAAAATGATTCGTTTCCCGGGACGGTAATCGGTAGAAGATGACTCGATATCAAAGTGAGGTTGTTCGTACTCACAGGTGGTAAATCGGGAGTCGATTCCAAACACCCTTTTCTCGGTGCCGGAAGTTGTTCCCCCGAAGGTATAGACCGGGGCCTTCGCACGATTACCAAAAAATGATGGTGGCAAGATTGCTCGGGAGTCGGTGGCACGAAACGTTCGGTTTTGGTAATCAATTTCGACGGTCTCTCCTTCAACCGTCGTCGCATCGCGGCCGATCACCTTTACGTTGCCGATCAGTGTGAAGATTTCAGTGTTGAGGTCACCTTCCGCACGATCGGCTAAGGTGCGGTACCCCCGGTACAGGAACTCAACGCCTCCCCCTAGGGTTACTTTGTCCCCGTCTCGCCGGTAGTTATCCCCCCGAATGATTTCGAGGTCGTTTCCCGTGCCGACGGGAGCCGGCAGTCCGCCGGAACGCACCTCGGGACGGGAAGTCGATGGCTCCAGCGGATTGTCGGGCCGTTGTTGGTAAGTGGCAACCATGCCTCGGTAAAGCGGCAAGATTTGTGCCGGAGATATGGCAGCGGCGATAAGAGCCGCAAACGTTGCGATCCCGACCGATTGCCTCATTCCAACCTTCGCAGAGCGATTAGGCCCAACACAACGAAGGCGAGATTAGGTGACCAGGCGGCAAACCAAACGGGGCACCAACTGAATTTGCCGAGAATTTGGGTACTCACCACAAAGGCGTTGTAGTACAGAAGCACGACCACAAAGCTCACCAAGACGCCGGTGAATCCGCCGGACCGGGCAAAGATCACGCCAAAAATTGGACTGACGACCGAAAAGACGAGACACGCCGCCGGCACACTGAACCGGCTCTGAAGTTCGATCTCATCTTCTTTCGCGCTGATCCCGATCTTTTGGCTGCTGCGGATTTTTTCTTCGAGTTGCTGGATGGAGCGTTCTTCACGCTCTCCCGAACCGAACAAGGAATCCACCACGATCTTTTGATTAACGGTGAAGGCTCCGCGTGGTTCCGCCAAATAAAGCTCACCCTTGCGTAACTGCCAGTAATAGCCACCGGTAAAGTTCCAAACCCCACGGTCGTACGTCGCCTGATCGGCCGTGATGACCACCGTCATTCCCGCTTCGGGATGCTCAAACAGAGTGACGTCGTCGATGACCAGTTTGAAGTCGCCGATGCGCTTGACGGAGCCGAACGAGGCGGTGTATTGTCCCAGCTTGATGAGGGCGTTGCTTTCCATGGAGCTCCGATCTAGCGCCATGACTCCTGCCTGCATCAAAATAACGTTCGCTCTCCGAGTGGCTTCGGGAATGACCCGCTCCACCAAGAGGAAATTACCGATCGCGACGAGGAGACCAAAAGCCGCGACCGGGGCGACGACCCGTAGTATGCGGGCCCCCGCCGCTCGCATCGCAGTGAGTTCGCTGTCCCGGGCGATGCGAGTGATGGTGAGTGCCGCGGCGAGGGAAGTGCCAACCGGGAGGGTCATTTTCATGTACTCCGGGGTTTTGAACATGATGTACTGGATAATCGCGGTGAGAGGGATGCGTTCCAGGTTGTAGGTCTTAGCCATGAACATGTAGGCGTTGATCTGAAACATCAGAACTACGGCTACGGTGCCAATGAGAAACGGCACGATCATCTCGCGGATTACGTACCGATCTAGCCGCATTAAGTGGTCACCAGAGGACGAAACGCTGCGATGAGAGCCGCAGCCGCAAGGCCGAACGAGATCACGATCGCAGCGATGGCAGCGGCGGGCGGCAGGGAACTGGTGAGGGGCAATATAAGGCAAAGGGTGACCAAGGCTCCCCATCCGGCCAGAACTTTTTTACCGTTGGTGCCGCGGAAAAAGCCGCCTCGAAGTCGGTTCAGCAGATACGGCTTCTGGCATTGGTGGCAAAAAATCAAGCCGGGATCGTTGGCAGTTCCGCAATCCGGGCAGGGGAGTGCCTGGAACTGGACGGGATCGATGCGCATCGATTGCCAATTCTTTACTTTCATGTGCTCGTTTCGGAAGGTTGCCACCGGCATTCGGGTGAGGGCGCTTTCGGCTATTTTTAGCGCGTGACCCGGGAAACCTAACGTGTAGAGTTGGCAAGCGATTCTAAAGATTGCGATGGGATTATCACGGCGCTGAGCCAGCGAATCGTACGCCCGTTCAAGCTCCGTTATCTCGATTTTGCGATGCTCTCGTTGGATCATGCCTTGCCGAACGAACGGGTAGGCGACGCAGGTAGCGATGGCCACAATCAGCACGAGTGGGGAATAGACGGGATCCGGGGGGCGAAGCGCAATGAATCCAAGCCAGATGCAAAACCAGATTCCCGAGAGACCAGAGATCAGGTCTACTTCGCCCGCGATGAGCCAGTGAACCAACGACACCACCATGATGGTGATGGGGATCCAAATCATGCATCCGCTTAAGAAGGCGACGATTTCCATCTATACTTTTTTGCTCTCAAACGCAAATTTTGGCTCAGTTCCGGCTCGGAGCCGACCGATATTATTACGGTGAAGAATGATGACGGCGACCGTCAGTAGCGCGAATAGTGGGATGATCTGTTGGGATTGTCCCGGAATGAGCAGAGCAAATATGATCGAACTGGTGACGGCCAGTATGCTGGCTATTGACATATAACGGGTGGTAGCCAAAATCACCACGAAGAAAACGAAGGCGGAGACGGCGACAAGGGGAGCGGCGCCCAGACACACGCCTAAGCTGGTCGAGATGCCTTTGCCACCCTTAAAGTGGAGAAAAATGCTTTTGGTATGGCCAAGCACAGCAAGGATTCCGACGAGCATCCAAACGGCCTGAGGTTGCAAACTCCCGATATTTGACGTGACGAGGTAGCGGGCGGATAGGGTCGGGACGAGCCCTTTCAGCATATCGAGAAGGAACACAGCAATGCCCCATTGCTTACCGAGGGCGCGATTGACGTTGGTAGCACCGACGTTTCCGCTTCCGACCTGTGTGAGATCAATCCCTTTGGTCCTTGCCGCTAAGACTCCTACAGGGATGCTTCCCAGGAAGTACGCAACGCAGCCGAGAGCCGTTAGCTGTGTTTCAAGGGTCATCGCGCCAAAATCTCCCACGCCATTTCGTGCAATTTTCTTACCATACTCACCGTCTCGGCATGTTTCGCCAGCGTAGCGTTCCCGTTATTGTCGCCCATGAACTCGGCAATGCGGTCGAGCCGGTCCGGATTTTCGGGGAGAACGTCGCCATCGGCACCTTGTAACCAGATGGCGACACGCAAATCGAGGAGCCACCGGTGGGCTTGCAGCAGAGAATCGGTCTCGAGGGCATTCATCAGTCCTGCCCGGCTCAGGCTCAATATGCGATCTGAAAACCGCTTGCCCGGACCGACATCCATGGCCGTGACGTATCGCATTTCGCAAAGGTGTACCAGCCATTCGATATCTAGCAGGCCACCAGGACCGAGCTTGACGTTCCTACTGCCATGCTGAGATTCCACCCTCTCTGTTTCAATCCGTCTCTTCATATCCGCCAAACTGGCGACGTCACTTTCCGATAAGCCCGCATACGCGACTTCATAAACGAGTGCCACATCTTGGCATTCATTCAGCGGGCGCGCGTGTCCCAGGGCGAAGCGTTCCCAGGGGTCCATGTCGGTGTCGGAGTAGTAACGCAATGCCGCAGGAGTCCGAACTAATAAACCTTTGCCGCCGTCGGGGCGTAATCGCAAATCAACCGAAAAGAGCCCGGCTTCGCGCAGCGTTCGCAAAAAGCTGCTGGCGGTGCGCTCTGCGTTTTCTCGTTGATCGGGGGCGGCTAAGAACAGCAAATCGGCGTCCGAATTTGGGGCCATCAAGCGATTTCCTAAGCTACCTAGACCATAGATCTGGGCATCCAAGCCGCATTCACGCGCCGTGGAGAGAATGACGGCATCGGCGAACTCGGTTAATGTTTCCTCCAACGACTGTTCGGACTCGAATTCTGATTCGCGGTTCAGCACTTTGTAGGCCAATGCCAAAGTGCAGTTGCGCAGGTAGTTGGCGCGGTTCACGGTGCGGCTGGCTGGAGGCGCTTCCATGATTTCGCCGCTGAGAACCAGCTCCGTTACCGTGATTTGATCGGCGAGGAGAGCGGCCAAACGGGGTGCGACACGGGCAATATGCGCTACTCGCTCCCCACTATCCCGATTCCGATCGAGCTGATGCCGAAATACGGCTCCGTCGTGCAGACGGTCGAACCACTCTGCCACCACGCCTTGTTCGAAGGGAGAAAATGCGTACGGGACCGGCGGCGGCATTAAAACCTCTCCTACGGTCGCCAAGTAGCCGATGCGCACTTTGGCGCGTAGGGCGGCAGATTCTCCGTCGAGTTCATTTTCTGGCCATCCCATAAGGCGGGCGATGGCGGTTTTCTCTCGACGATCGGGCGGGATACGGTGGGTCTGGGAGTCGTTGCGGAGTTGAAGGTAGTGCTCTAGGCGACGTAGCGAGATGTAGCCGCCAATGAGAGCGGTGGAGAAGGGGATACCGACACTTTCAATCGCGGACATGGCGGTCAGAGTGTCGCGTTCTCGGAGTTGCGGGTGTCCGTGGCCGTTGACCAGTTGGATGAGCTGGGTGGCGAACTCGGGATCGCGGATGCCGCCAAAACCACGCTTGATGTCGTCGGCGGGGGCTTCGGTTTCAATTCGAAGACGGAGGGCGCGGAAGCTATCGATGGTGCCTTCGCTGGTGCGGGCGTGGAAGGCATAGTTCACTCGCAGAGATTCCCAACGTTCGGACAATTCAGGAGGGCCGACAAGGTATCGACTACGAATGAGGGCCATTGCTTCCCAGGGTTCGGCATAGCGTTCGTAATAGCTTTCGGTGGCGCGCATGCTGGGGACCAAGGAACCGGATGTGCCATACGGGCGAAGGCGAAAATCCAGGCGATAAAGGATGCCTCGGCCCATCCGCTCCGTGATGGCCCGGCCGAATGCTTCGGCGAAGCGGAGGGATTCTCTTTCTGCGGATTCGGAAAGGCCGTCCTTGACTACGTAGCAAAGGTCAATGTCGGAGTTGTAGTTGAGTTCTTGGCCGCCGTGTTTGCCGAAGGCGATGATGCCAACTGGGCATGGGTAGTCCAGGCCGCGCATTTGGGCGTGCTGTTCCCAGGCGATGCGGTAGGTGAGGCGGAGGATGACGTCGGCGATGTCGCTGAGGGCGCGCCAAGTCTCGGGAGGGGAAGAGATGCCGGCTAAGTCGCGGTTTACGATTTTGACCATTTCGCGCTGTTTGAGGTACCGGAGCCGATCGAGGCGATAGGAGTACGACGGCGCGTTGGCGAGGAGTTTATTGCCCTCTCGCTCCGCATCCTCGGCAGAGGGAAAGAGGATCAGGTGGGCAAATTCCGGGTTTTGGACGAGGCACTCGGCCATCGGTTGGCTGGCGCCGAGTAGGTTAGCCAACCTTATCCAACCTTCGGGGCGGGCGGCGAGTTCTTCGGCATTCATCCGAATGTTTCCGGTGGCGACGAGCCATCGGTCCAGACTTACGAGTGCGGTATCGGGGTCGGCGGCGGAGCGGAGGGCTTGATCAAGTGCATCCAGCTTCCAGCCCGCTGAATCTGCCAGGTAGAGTGCCTTCTCGAGCATCCGGTCCCGATCAAAAAATGGCGTATTGATCTTTAGAGATTAGCGCACAGCCGAACTGTTCATCTTGAAATCGGCCAGTTGACGATGGTCCGGTGTCTCTCCCGAGAGTTTCTGTATCGAAAAAAGCCTGGAACCGGTGAAGGTATCCAGGCTCTCATTTTTGGAAAGGTGGCTTTAGTTTCCGCCTTTACCCGGGACTTTCAAGGTGCCGGGCTCGGCGGCCCGTTGCTTCGGTTCGCCGGTGGCAGGATCTAGCTGAATCGGACCCTTAGCGGTGTCTTTGGTTGCCATCGCCGCGTCTCGCTGCTCTTTAGTGGTGGTCGTTTCTTGCTTGTAGTTTTCGTCAAAGTTTTCGCCACCTTGACAACCGGTCGCCGCGATTGCGGCGACCGTAAGAAGAACGATTGCAAGAACTTGAGCCCGAAAGCTCATCAGTTCTTGTGGCCTCCCCAGATGTACTTGTCGGCATCTTGCACCGTCCAGAACAGCGTGGGGTCAGCTCCAGCCCAAAGTTGCGGGGTTGGTACGGCCTTGGCATGTCCATCGACCCATCCGATCGTGACCTTGCCCTTATCGTAGTCGTAAGCACCGCCGAATTGGAACCAGTCAGCCTGATTGCCGAAGCTCCACGGGCCGAACCAGAAGTAGGTGTCGCTGTTCCAGTAGGAAGGTGCCTGAACAAACCAGTTACCGCCCCCCTTTGGAGCTCGAGTCCCGCCCATGTCCCACACAGACTCTGTTAACATGATGGTCCCAGCCGGGCGACCAATTGCGGTCATCGGGACGCCGGTGAAGCTACCGTCGGACTTGAACGGCGAGAGGTAGAAGTAGTTGTAACCGTGCGGGTTGCGCTGCGTGAAGTTGAACTGCTTGCCAACCGTGGTGGTGGCTCCAGCTTCGTATGTGGTCTTGTCGAACGGATCAATCGGGCTGTCGAACAGATCGTAGTTCTTCATGTACGGCTGAACGAGCTGGCCACGGTTGCGGACGAGGTTCTCAGGATTGCTTCCGAAAACGTCGTTGTATCCGCCAGGGCTTACCTGGAGAGGCGCGCTGTAGTCGTCGCTGTCGGCGGAGTACATGATGGAGGACAGGACGTCCTGCTTGAAGTTCGACAGGTTGGTCGTTCGCTTGGCGGCCTGCTTAGCCTGGGCGAAAACTGGGAACAGAATGGCGGCTAGAATGGCGATGATGGCAATAACCACCAAAAGCTCGATAAGAGTAAAAGCTTTGCGAGTCATATGAATTCCTGCCCCTAAAAGTTTAGGAGGACGTTATGGTAGTACGACTTTTGGCCTATCGTGTCAAGAATTTTTGCCTCCACCGAAAAAAAGTCTGTATTTGTGCGTAAATAGCGAACTTTTCTTGGGTGAATCCGCGACTCACGAAATTCCTTCGGGAATCCAGAGGAGATTCCTTTCGAGTTCACCGTCGGATCAGGTCAAGTAGGTAACATCCTGTTGATGCTCGACCAGTACCTTGGCATCCTCGTGATTGTCGCCTTGGCCGCCCTGATTAGCGCGGTGATGGTCACCTTGAGTTGGTTCCTCGGCCCCAAGAAGGTCACTCCTTATAAGAGTGCGCCTTACGAGTGCGGAGTGGAGCCGATTGGGGACGTACACGAACGATTTCCAATCAAGTTTTACGTCGTCGCCATCATTTTCATACTGTTCGACATCGAGGCGGTTTTCCTGTGGGCTTGGTACACCAGCTTTAAGGGTAGCGACACTCAATTTATGGTGTTCAGCTTCTTCGAATTCCTTGCCTACATGGCCACCTGGATCCTGGGCTTTGTCTACGCGGTGCGCGTCGGGGCTTTGGATTGGGATGAATCGACCGGCATGGAAGAGGCCAAACTTGGCGCTGCCGTGGTTGATCCGTTGCAGAATCCCCGTACGGTATTGAATCCCGTGGAGGCGCTGTAACCATGGCAGAACCAGCCGCTTTGGTGGAAGAGACCGTTGAAGAGGTCGTGCTTCCGCCGCTGGTGACCCAACGATTGCAAGCTAGCTTTGGCGATGCCATCCGAAAGTCGTACGTGAATCGTGGCGATCTTTACTACGTGGTGGATAGAGAGCAGATTGTGGCGATCGTCACGATGCTCAAGGAAGATCCGGACCTCCAATACGATTATTTCGTGGAGTGTTTGGGCGTGGATTATTCCACCTGGACGCACCCGCGGGATCTTTCGGAGCGGTTTGAGGTGGTCTACAACCTTTACTCCACCAAGTCGCTGAGTCGGGTCTTCTTGAAGGTCGGAGTGGATGACGGGCAGTCGGTACCGACCCTGCGGAACGTGTTTTTAGGCGCGGAGTATCCGGAGCGCGAGATTCAGGATCTCTACGGCGTCCAGTTTGAAGGGAATCAGGACCATCCGGGGCGATTCCTGTTGCCCGATGATTGGATTGGTTTTCCGCTCCGCAAGGAGTATCCGCTCGGCGGCGAAGATGTGCTGTTTGATGGCGGAACGCGCGGTCCGGGCGTGGAAGACAAGATGGTTCCCCATGCCGGCGAAAGTTTCCACGGTCGCACCGGGACTACCGATGTCAGCGGTCGATAACGAAATGATCAAGCCAAAGCGCACTCCTCTTTACGGTCGGCACGTCGATGCGGGTGGCAAAATTGTGGAGTTTGCTGGCTACGAGATGCCGGTTCAGTATTCCAGTGTCATTGCCGAGGCAAAGGCGGTACGCGAATCGGTGGGAATGTTTGACGTTTCTCACATGGCGCGACTCACCCTCACCGGGACGGCGGTATCGGAGATGTTGGAGTGGGTGACGACCAACGACATCGCCAAACTTGCTAACGGCGGCGGGCAGTATTCGTTGTTGCCAAACCCGGTGGGCGGCGTGGTCGATGACGTCATTGTTTACCGAATTGACGCCGAGCACTTTGAACTGGTGGTGAACGCCGCGAACCACGCGAAAGATGTGGCTTGGCTACGAGAATTGTTTGGGCTAAAGGTTCACATGACGGACCGGACCGAAGATACGGCGATGATTGCCGTGCAGGGGCCGCGGGCAGCGAAGATATTGCCGATGTTTGCGGATTTGCCCTTGTTTGGCACGCAACACGGTCGTTTTGCCGGCGTGAACGTATTTGTGGCGCGGAGTGGCTATACCGGGGAAGACGGCTTTGAATTAGTGTGTGACGCCAGCGAAGCGAACGCGCTTTGGAATGGGTTACTTGCGGCAGGAGTACTGCCTTGCGGATTGGCCGCTCGGGATACTTTGCGCGTGGAGGCGGGATTGCCGCTCTATGGTCACGAACTGACGGATGAGACTTCTCCGATTGCGGCTGGTTTGGGCTGGGTGGTTGGTAAGCATAAGAGTTTTGTGGGAAGTGAAGCGGTGAAAGTTGCCCGAGAAGAAGGCACGCCGCGGCGACTCTTGGGAATAAAGCTCGGCAGCAAGCGGCTGATGTCGCCCGGAATGAAGGTTTTTGTGGAAGGCGCGGAGGTGGGCGAGGTGACGAGTGGCGTGTACAGTCCGGTGCTGGAAACGGGCATCGGCTTTGCGTACATTGACACGGGAACCAAGCTGGGAACGGCGGCGACCGTGGAAATTCGCGGTCAGCACGAGCCAGCGGTGATCACCGGTAAGCGATTCCTCAAACCGGCCTGATCCAAAACTGATTACACTATTTGGGTGCCTCAACAACTCCCAACCGATGGATCGGCGATTGCCCGAGTTACC
>CANFJD010000043.1 GCA_947447315.1 Fimbriimonadaceae bacterium | reverse complement strand
GCGCCAACCTTGATGATATCGCCAGGGCGGACAGATGCGGTGGAAATACGCTGTCCATTGACAAACGTGCCGTTGGTGGAGCCCAAATCTTGGACTTGGATGCCCCCCGGTGCGCCGCCCGGCGAGACGGTCGCATGACGTCGTGAGCTCTGCTGATCGTAGCCCATCGCGACCTGGGTGCTGGACCGCCCGAGTTCAATCGCGCCGACGATCGGGAATCGTTGCCCCGCCAGCGGTCCATCGAGAGCCACGAGTTGCGCGAGTGCCGCGCTGGCGGAAGGCATTGCCACCGTGGGTTGAAGCGGTCCCGGCGACACCATCGTTTGCTGCATGGGGTGAGCGGGCTGCATGGGTTGCATCATGGTCGGTTGCCCGGGCTGATTAGGCACAGGCTGCATCGGGGCAGGAGCAACCGGAGCCCGAGGGACGGTCGCGCCGGCACCTTCTTTCGTGAAGAAGTCCAGAACAAAACCGCCTATCTGAATGACCGAGCCGGGCTGCAGCGCCGCCGATTGAATGAACTGTCCGTTCACCATGGTGCCGACCGGAGACCCGCCGTCGAAAATCACGTACTGGTTGCCTTGCTTAGAAATGCATGCGTGCGACGGGGCGACGTTGGGGTCGCCGAACAAAGGAATTTGCGCCCCTTCGCTACGACCGATAAAGTTTTCGGCGTAATCCAAAGACCATTCCCGACCTTCGTTTCGCCCCAGCCGCAGCCGAATCCAGGCCCGTCGCGCTAGCAAATCAACCAAACCGATAAAGAGGCCAATCGTCGCCCCCGTAAGCGCGAAGGTAACGGCCCGCGACACGCCGCCCACGTCGCCCGTCGTTTGTCCTTGGGCCGCCAAAACCGGAGTGGAGATCATGGTACTGAGCAGGTCGAAGGTGGATCCCGTCACCAACCCGGCCAGTGTGCCCCCAATCAGGCCCTGGATCGCCCGTTTCGGGTTTAGCGTCGCCGCCCCGACCGCCGCGCCAAGAAACGCCGCCGTCGGAACCAGTGCCACCAATCGCGCCAAGATCGCCGTGACCAGCGGCGTGCTGGAATCCAGAAACACCATTCCGCCAAACATCGACCGCATCAAATTGCTACCCAGCGAGTACCCCAAGCTGATGCCCACCATGCCAAAGAACGCCCCGAGGGCCAACCCCATGAGCGTGTGGCGACGGCCTCCCTGCAGAAATCCATTGAGTCCCGCCACCGAACCCCCGATAAAGAGTCCTGCCGTCAGGACCATGTAAAGCTCGGTCTGGTTATTGGTGCTGATATCCTTGGGATAGCTCGGCTCCCAGATCGCCCAGGCGACTCCGCCAGCGATCAGGCCCAGTAGAAACCGAAAGGCGAGTTTTCCCATAAAAGATCATCCCTGATAGCGGAACGTGATGGCACCGAAGCGAATCTCGTCCCCCGGACGCAGCACCGTTGCCGCCGTGAGTTTAGAACCATTAACGAAAGAGCCGTTGGTGCTTCCCAAATCCTCCAGCGTCACCTGATTGCCGACGCGAACAAACTTAGCGTGATTTCGGGAAACCGACGTCTCCCCGGTCAGGCTAAGCCCCAATCCCGCTTCCCGACCCACGATGGTCTCGCCCTCATTCACCGCCAGCGTCTCGCCGTCGGCGGTGAGCAGACTGGGATATCCGGCCGAAGCCACCGCCTGGGTGATGGTCGGTATCGCGGCCGCCGCGCTGAGATCCACCGGACTCACCGGATCCAAAACAATCTTCTGCACCGGCTGCGGCGTTTTGAATGCCGGAGGAGCCGCCGGATCGCCACTCGTTAGGTCATCATCGGGCGCTTTCGGAATCTGCACCCCGAGCCGCTCCAGCTGTTCATTCACCGTGCCTGAATTCTGCTTGTAGTAGCGGAGCGCCGCATAGCCCAACCCCGCAATCACCGCCACCGCCCCCAGCGTGACTAACATCGAGCCGATCGGGTTTGGCGAATTTTCCTTCACCACCTTCGGCTTGGCTTCAGTCGCAGCCCCGGGACCAACAGCTGAACCTGCGTCACCACCGTCGGATTTAGGTGCCATAGACACCTCGCCCGCCGCCTGAATCGAGACGGGTTTAGATAGATCGACAATCTGGACGATGGGGGTGGCGGGCAGCTTGCCAATGTTGTATTCCACCTTTACTTTCACGTCCCCGGTGGGAACGTCGTAAAAGGTCGCCACGCCTTGACTCGCCGCGCCAATAATCGCTTTCTGTCCGTCAATCGAGACCACCGCCGCATCGATCGGAGTCGCCCCGCCGCGGGTAACGGTGACGTCAGCCTTAAACAGCCGAGCAAAGTCTTTCGCCGCAATCGTAACGGTTTCCACATTCGCCTTCAACGGTAGCTTTGCGACTTTTCCCGACGACTCGTCTTGAACGTAAACGAATTTCGCGCCCGGATAATCGGTCGTCTCCAGGTCAATCTGTGTCGACCGCGTGCGAACCGCTTTGGCCGGGGGAGCCCCGGGTCCCTCGGCCGCCCACCCTAAGTACGGACCGCCATCGGGCAAAGAAACCGTCACTTTGGCGGCGAAGGCACTGCTAGTAAGGGCAAGCAGGGCAAAAACAGTTAGGCGCAACACGATTGGCTTATTGTGGTGCGGACCGAAGGCAATGCGTCGGCAAGGTCTCGTGCCGAGTATCCAATCGGCCCGATCTTCTTGGCGCATTGGTCGCCCGCCGCCCCGTGCCAGTACATTCCCAAGCCCGCCGCGTAATAAGCCGGCAAATCTTGCGCCAAAAGCGTCCCGATAATTCCCGAGAGCACGTCGCCCATGCCGCCCGTCGCCATGCCCGGATTGCCCGTGCTGTTCACCAAAACCGGCTGCCCCGGCGTGCCCACCAGCGAGTAAGGTCCTTTCAGCAGCACGCATTGATTCGTCTGCTCCACCGCTTGACGCATGGCGCAGAAACGGTTGGCCTGAATTTCCGCGATGCTGAGCTTGAGGAGCCGACTGAGTTCGCCCGGATGGGGAGTTAAAACGCATTCTGTTTCAGGAAGACGGATGCCGAGACTCGCTACGTTCAATGCATCGGCATCGACGACGCAGGGCAGTGTCCATTTGCTCCAAACTTCCCGCAAAAACTCCTGAATTCCCTCACCGGCCCCCAGCCCCGGACCAAACACTGCTGCCCTTGCCTTTCTTAATTCTAAGACGATCTCCGCCGCGGCCGGTGAAATGTGGCCGTCCCGTTCGGGCAATGGCAGCAGAATCGCTTCGGGGCATTGAGCGGCTACGGCGTCGCATACGCTGGGGATACCGGCGACGGTAACCAATCCCGCTCCGGCCCGCAAGGCACCCCGTGCGGCAAGCACCGCCGCGCCGCGATAATGATCCGACCCGGCGATTACCAACACGCCACCGCTATCGCCCTTGTGGGCATTCTTCATGCGCTCGGGAAGCAGATGACCGGCCCATGGCTGATTGATGAGCTTTGCTTCGGTTGGTTCGCTTAGCAGAGAGGATGGGAAACCGATCTCATCCACCGTCCAGTAACCCGCGTGATCCAGGCCGGTGCCCTGAAATAAGTAAGGCTTGGGAAGGCCCAAGGTGATCGTGCGCAACGCCCACACGCTCTCCCCGAGTTCCTCGCCGGTGTCGCAATCGATGCCCGATGGAACGTCCACCGCAATCACCGGCACACCACTACGATTGATCGCCCGCACCGCCGTGAGAATCGGCTCCTTAAGCTCGCATCGAGAACCGGTGCCCAGCAAGGCATCCACGATCAGATCGCGTGAGCCAAGGGCTTCAAGCTTTCTCGCCCAACGGGCATCGGTGCAGAAGATCGGTTGAACTCCGTGGACGAGGCTGGTCTTGCACTGGTGCGCGGCATCGAGACCCAAATTCTCCTCGGTGGAAGCGACCAGGCACTCCACTTGATAGTCGTGATCCCGCGCTAACCGCGCCACCACAAATCCATCCGCCCCGTTATTCCCGCGCCCACACATCACGGTGATCGCTCCCCCGTTTGGAAGCATCTCTCGCACGGCCTGAAAAATCGCGAGCCCCGCCCGCTCCATAAGAACCATGGCGGGGATTCCGAACTCATCGCTCGCTCGGCGAACAATCGCTCTGCTCTGGTCGGAAGTCGCAATCCACATAGTCTTATTCGTTACCGAACGGTAACCGGACTGGTACTACGTGGTGGGCGGAATATTCATTATCCGAGCCTCTCCGATGAGTCGTAGTGAGCCCCCGCAGCTAGCGTGCACAAACTGGCGACCGCGTGGCAATCGTCGCTTACGCACAATCTCCCTCTGGCATCGTTCACACCGATAAGTCACCTCCTTCGATTGCCGGGGCGGTGGTACTTCGTACGAATGGGTGCGGGTGGGCTCCGCGCCAAGATCGAGCATTGCCCGTTGCCACAACGGACCGTGGTTGGCGGCAATTCTTCCGTGCCGATCTACGGCCAGCAAGTGGGCATATTCGTGAATCAGCGTATCGCGGACCTTTTCCTCAGTATCCAAGAGTCGAGTGCTGAGACCAATAAGCCGGTCCCTAAAGTAGGCCTTTCCGGCCGCCACTCGGTACGATCGCCAAGCGATCCGAGCCGGCGCTTTCAACGGAAAGCTGACCGCGAGCTCTTCTAAAAGTTCCTGCGCAAAACGCTCCCAAGGCAACGTTTGGGCGGCCACTAGAATTGGGATTTGATCCCCTGGAAACTCAGGTTAATACCGGTCCAGATCAGCCGATGCACCGTGTCGAAATCGGGGCCGGCGGTCACCACCGAGTAGCCATCGAACCGCTCAAAGAAAGGGAGTCGCAGCATGATCTCCGTTTCCTCCGCGCGGTTGAACTCCATTTTTGCGGTTACCGGACCGCTCAGCTGTGTGAGACCAATCTCGTTCCGTCGACGAATCCCGTCTTCCACCGCCGCAGAAATCAGAGAGGCAGTTTCCGCGGGATGCAAACAATCCGCCATATACCGACCTAACCCCGTTTTTACGACCGCCGTGGCAATTCCCGGAACCAGATTCGCCGCCTCCGCACAACCCGCCGCATCGGAAGAAATCGCCACCAACGGCACCCCCGCTTGCCCCGCCGTATACGCGCTCAGTCCAATCTCCCCGGTTTCCCTTCCGTTCAAATGCAGCCGATGCAGCGAACCGGTGATCGTGTGCTCCATCACCGCATTTGGCGTACCCGCCATGGCGTGATAGCCTATCAGAATTGCCGCCGCGTAAGGCTCAGGCGTTCTGCTCCCGACTTCTGCCATCATGCCCTCCACCGCTCCCGCCTGACCGGTGATCAATCGAACGCCCCCCGGGAAGTCGTCGATCAGTAGGTTCTTAGAATTACCGTGCGAATCCTTAATCGTAATTTCGGTCGCTCCCGCCGCTCGGGCACCCTCAATGGCGGCGATCACATCGCCGGTCATCCGTCGTCGGGCAAAGGCGTAGTCAAACGAGTTCCCGTCGGGCCGCGAACACTGGGACCAACTCACCAGCCCCGTGATGCCTTCGATATCGACCGAGATGTAGATGCGCATGGCAATAAGCTACCCCTTGCGCTGGGCTTTTCGATCAGTATCTTACGGCATCAGTTCGGACAACAACTCGGCCAACGAGATCGCCTCGATGCCCTGATCCGGCCAGTACCAAGCGGTCTGATCAGGGGCCGCCGCGTAAAGTCATAAAAATTGGAAGTCGAACTTCCAATTTTCACAAACCCACCTCCACAATCCCCGAAAACCGCGTTCCGTAACTGAACTTTGAACCTGAGCTCTTAAGGTTGCGATATTGCATAATCCGCATAGCGGTTCCACAAATGCCGTGCGGAATCCCAGGAACTGTGCGGACTCATGAAGTGCGGTAGCTCGAAGCTGATGATCTTCTCGACCCGCTCCGCCGCCGCTTCAATCTTAAAGCGGAGATTCCGCCAATCGGCGGGCGGAAACTTGATCGGCATATCACGATCGAAAGTTTCGACATTGCTCCAAATCTGAATGCCATGCTTTTGCCCCAGCTCGGTGATGCCCTCGTGAAACCGGGGCAGCTCTTGATAATGGATCTGACCGTCCTGAAACGCGCAGATGTCAAACGCTTGAGAACTCTCGGCGAAGATGCGGCCCCAGTGCTCAAACGATTCATCCAGACTCATGACATCACCGCCACTGAACTGCTTGGCCCCTTGCGGAAATGGGGAAATGAGCACCGGCAGCGCCGCCGTCTGCTTACAATGCCCACCGATTTCGCGGAATAGATCGATGATATTGGCGGAATTACGGGATGTCTCGTGGCAGAGATACCACCCGGCAAACGAAGCATGGTGCCCGTAGCGAGCATAAGCCTCGTCAATGAATTTCCGGTTCACATCCACCTCATTCCACCAGGCGCCCCGCATCCAGTGAAAGCCCGAATCGTAGGTGCCAAAGAAGACTTTCAGGCTGTATTCGTCGGCCAGCGAAAAGAAAATCTCCCCTAGATCTTCATATACCGGCAGCAAGTTCGGGATGCTTTGCGCGGCAAAAATGCACCGATTGCGGTACCCGGCCCGGATGATCACCACCGTATCGATGCCGTTGGCCTGATAGTGAGCAAACTCGCGCCGCCACTCGGCCTCGCCCCAGTTCTGGCTGGGAATGTCGTGGGTAATTTCGTCCAGGAAGGTACCGGTGATGCGCGGGGCGATCGGCATAAGGCATAGGATACTGCCCAACCTTCTCGGTCAGTCCCGCGCTTTCGGCCACCGATCCAGTGCCGGAAGGCCATCGAACCGCCACCGACGACCGCTCGCCAACTTCTCTTCCCGCCCGTCGGCGTAGGCAAAACCATCTTTCAAATCCCGCCCCGATTGGTGGTCTACCAAGGCGACTAATGAAGCCACAAAAGCCAATATGCCGAGCAAACCCACCACCCCGGCCCCGACGGCAGCGAGCATCGAGTGCTCCACCCCATTTCTCAGCAACAAAAACGGAATCGCCACCCCCATCGTTGCCCAAACCAACGCTTGCACGCGTGCCCGCAGGCTCGTTCGTCGCAGTTCCGCCCGTTCCTTTTCCGTCAAGCGCCGCCGCGATGCGGGTGGTGGACTGTCGTCAACCGGGCACCGGTAAGCGGGAGAAAACTCGGGTTCTTCAAACCGCTCGCCCTCTCGACGCAACACCTCTCCGGTCGGGATCAATCTTCGAAAGGGGGGCACCACCAGCGTATATTCGGGATCGGCATCCGCTTCGGCCCGCCGTAGCGGGTCATGCTCCACCTCCGGCAACGGATTCGTAAAAACTTCCGCCCACTCGCACCGCGCCGACCGCAATGCCCGAACATCCGTGCGCGCATTCAGCGCCAACACCGGCACGGCCAGCAAACCCATGATGAGAATAAAGCTGAGCAAATGAGCCCCGAAAGTCGCGCTCACCACCACCAAGAACAAAACCAGGTAACCACCCGACCCAAGCACAAAGATCCAAATGTGTCGGCGATTTCGCGCGGCGCGGAACTTCAGAAACTCCTTCTCCTCCGATGAAAGGGGCTCAATCCCCTCCGAGATCAGTCCTTGGCAAACTCGCATGTCAATTGCCGCAATGTGCCTTCCATGACGGCCGAGGTCTGGGCGCTAACGGTGAATACCAGAGATTCGCGCAGAATCCGCTGGGCCGGGTGCGACAGATAATTCGCCGCGCCGGAACTGCTGGTGACCGCCGCCCAGGCGCATCGCTGCATCACATCAATCGCCCGCACCCGAATCGCCAATCGCGCCGGGGTCGATTCCTCCGATGTCACGCTCACGTACGCCTCCAGATCACGTTGGGCGTCCTCCACCTGTTGCCGTAGCGCTTCGTAAGTGGCATCCATAAACGCCGATGGACGACGCTCGCGATTCTGAGCCACCACGTCCAACCCCGCCAACGCACACCCGATTGCGAACTGTCCCTGAAGCGCAATGTTAATCCGGTCGTTATTCTGGATCCACCCGCGCTCGCGGATAAACACCACCTTCTCCGGCCCGATTCGAAATCCTTTGAAGTCGATCGTCACCGTCTGCGCCGTTTCCATGGCCGCCAGCTTCATCGGCTCCGAAACATGAACTCCCGGACCGGAAACTAACGGCACCACCGCAAACAGCGCTCGCCCATCGGGCAACTGCGCCCCCACCAGAAATTCGCCGTAAAACCCAAACCCCGTACACCAAGGCACGTGGCCATCCAGCAAGTAACCTCCCTCAACCTCCGTGGCCCGCATAATCGGCTCCCCGGGTCGACGCAATTGGCTAAATCCAATACCCACCAACCGCTCGCCGTTACCCATTTTCGGCAAGTATTCGGCCTTTAGAGCCTCGTTATCCGAACGCGAAATTAGCGCCACGGCGCTTTGGTGCTGGGTCTGAAGAAACGCAAAGGCCCCGCTGGCCCGCGCACTTTCCACCTGAAACCGCCGAAACTCCGTCTCCGGCATATCCGGTCCCCCGTGGGCCGCCGGCCGCTTCAGGGCCATCAGGTCCAGTTGGCACATCTCGACCAAGGTCGCCCGCATCGCATCGATCGACTGATCAATCGCCTCCGCCCGCAGGGCCACTACCTCGCGCAGGAAGCGGATCGCTGCGATTTCGGTATCCCGGGTTTCCATCCTCTGGAAGATACTACGAATTTCTGCGGGTCACGTGACCACGAACCGAAGCAAGTTGGTAACTTACTGAATATGCGTCGTCGCACCAAAATCGTCTGCACCCTGGGCCCCGCCGTTGACAGTCGAGACGCAATCAAGCAGCTCATTCACGCCGGGATGAACGTTGCCCGCCTGAACTGCTCCCACGGATCGTGGGACCAGAAGGAGCGCTGGATCAAATGGGTGCGCGAACTCTCGCCGACCGAGGGCCCGGTCGCGATCTTGGCCGACCTGCAAGGACCCAAGTTCCGCATCGGGCAACTGCCCGAAGCCGGCTTATTCCTAAAGCCCGGCGAGCAGATTGAAGTCGGCGAAGACTGCGCCATCCCCATCAGCCAACCCGAGATTTTGCAGGCAATGGCCAAAAACGATCGGCTGCTGCTGGGCGACGGCGAGATTGAATTCAAGGTTGTCAGCGGCACCTATCCCCGATTCACCTGCCGCGTGGTCACTGGCGGCATTCTCAAATCGCGAAAGGGCGTCACGCTCATGGGCAAGGGGTTCGACGTCCCGGCCCTCACCGAGAAGGATCGGGAAGACGTCGTCGCCGCCCTCCAGCACGACATCGATTTCATCGCCCTTAGCTACGTTAAACACGCGGGCGACATCCGCGAACTTCGTGAACTCATCCCCGCCGATCGCCACATCGGCATCTGCGCCAAGATTGAGACCAAAGAGGCCATCCACAACCTGGGAGAAATTCTTGACGAAGTAGATCTGGTGATGGTGGCGCGGGGAGATATGGGGCTCCAGATGGACCTGGAAGATGTTCCGCTCACCCAGAAAAAGATCATTGAAGCCAGCAACCGCCGCGCCATTCCGGTGATTACCGCCACCCAAATGCTGGAGAGCATGATCCAAAACCCGCGCCCAACCCGGGCCGAAACCACCGACGTCTTCAACGCCATCCTCGACGGCACCGACGCCGTGATGTTAAGCGGAGAAACCGCCGCCGGCGCCTACCCCACCGAATGCGTAAAAACCATGGCGCGCATCTGCGAAGCGGGCGATCAAGAGTCGGATAACTACAAGATTGAGCGGGAATTCCGTCACAAAAAACAAAAACCGTCCGTCAGCGATGCCATCGCCCACGCCGCTGCCGATATGGCCAAACTCATCGACCCCGAGGCCATCCTTTTCACCTCTACGAGCGGTCAAACGCCCCGTTTGGTGAGCAAATATCGGCCGCCGGTGGCCATCCTCTGCGCCACCTCCCGACCGCGCACGGCTCACCGAATGGCCGTGGTGTGGGGAGTGGAAGCGATTTGTACAACTTTATCCACATTTACTGAAGAATCTGTGGATAATTCTATAAAGGCATTTGTGGCGGCGCGGAGACTGAAGGCGAAGGATCGCATTATCATCACCGCGGGCGTACCGGTCGGAGTACCGGGCAACACCAACCTCATCCAAGTGCTAGAAGTGGAATAAGCCGAGGACATCGGCTTTGCAAATACGGGTTCGGAAGAGGCTAGGATGGCTAAACGAAAAACGACGATATTGGTCCCATTGCTCGTGGTGGTCTCGGGCATTGCCAGCGGCACCGTGCTGAGTCTTCCCGCGTGGCGCGAATACCAGGCGGTTGACGCCAAGTCAAAACAGCGCGTGCGCGACGCCGAAGTGCAAGAAAAGAAGCTTGCCGATTCCATGCGCAAAGATGCGGAAACCCAAACCGCCATCGGACGCGAAGCTCAGGTGCGGGCGCTGGGTAAATTGAGACCCGACGAGGTTCCTTTACCGTTGCCGTCCGACTTTAAGCCGTGATTTCTCTGCTGCTCACCGTCCCGCCTCCCCTTTCGGTGGCCTCAGTGCGCACGGTGCGGTTCGTGAACGCCGCCGACGATGTGAACCTCACCGACGTCTACGGCATCACTCGGCAGCTCACTGCCAGTGCCAACGGCTGGAAGGTGAAAGAGACCCGGCAGTTTCGATACTCCCTCATCGGCACCGATCGCGTCGAAGGCAAATTCAAGCCCGTCATCGCCGAATACTCCCTCCCCTTATCGGCCCGCATCGTTAGCGAAACCGATGAAATGCCATCGACGCTCGATGACCGCATCGCCCGCATCTACTCCGCGCTGGTGATGGCCAAAAATGCCACCTATCCCGCCGAGCTGGGCGGATTAGGCCAAGGTTCAGTCGAAATCTCGGCGATTTCTGCCAGCAAATTCAAATTTCAATACCGCGAATACAAGTTCGACGCCACCGGCGAAGGCGAACGCGATGTCGCCACTTCGCTGCCTCGACGCTGGTCCTTAGTGGCCAAAGCGGTCGCCATCCCCGGCGGCGATGGTCGCGCCGATCTCACGCTTTCCGAAGTCCCTGATTCTCCATAAAATTGCCTGGTTGACCCGCTTATGATCAAACCCTCTGCCCGCACCTTCTGGATCTGGTCCGGAATTGATACCCACGCCACCGAAGCCGCCCTCAAGGCGAAGTACCGCGCCCTTAAAGACCACGGACTCACCGGCGTCTACCTGGGCGGCGGAATCGACGACCGCGAGTTTGAGATCATCCGCGCCGCCGGGCTAGAGCTACATACCTGGATGTGGACCACCAACCGCGGCGACCAATACATTCGCGACCACCATCCCGATTGGTTCATGGTCAGCCGCAGCGGAAAATCCTGCTTCGATAAGCCACCCTACGTCGATTACTACCGCTGGATCTCCCCCGTCATTCCCGGCGTGGTGGATTACCTCAAGGAGAAAGTCGACGAGCTAGCCAGTCACCGCGCCGTTAATGGCGTTCACCTCGATTACGTCCGCTATCCCGACGTCATTCTGCCGCGCGGCTTGTGGGCCAAATACGGCCTCGATCAAACCGAGGAAATGGCCGATTACGACTTCTGCTACTCCGAGCACACCCGTGCCGCGTTCAAGAAATCGCACGGGCGAGACCCCATGGATATCGAAGATCCGGCCACCGATCAGGCTTGGTTAAAGTTTCGGTACGACAGCGTCACCAAACTGGTTACCGAGCTCACCCAGCGCGCCCACCATCACGGCAAAATGATCTCCGCCGCCGTCTTCCCCACCCCCAGCCTCGCCCGCAAAATCTGTCGGCAAGATTGGGATAAGTGGCCGCTCGATGTCGTCTGCCCCATGACGTACCACTCCTTTTACGAACAGCCCATCGATTGGGTGGGCGATTGCATCCGCGAGAACATCCAGGCCGTCACCATCCCCATCCACGCCGGACTCTATATGCCCGACCTCGCCAAAGTAGAAGACTTCCGCGCCGCCATAAAAATAGCCTTCCACCGCGGAGCCCACGGCGTCTCCCTCTTCGGCGACGTAGACGAAAACCACTGGCCCATCATCCAAGAATTCCGAAGCTGAGTTCGAAGTGGTTTTCTAGAAAAGTATCAGAAGTAGGCGCGGGAACCCCTCTCCACTCTGGTGGAGAGGGGCAGGGGTGAGGTCTGGATGCGTGAAAATGTCCGTGCCGACCCCATGAGTTTGCAAGTCCAATACACATGAGAGAAGTAGGTCTAACGCTACGGAGTTCGGTGACCGGCGGAGTGGTCACGGAGACGCTTTATTCGAACGATTGCCGAACCAGGGATCACCCCGAATTGGGGGTCCACGCGTATTTCGGTCGACAATTCCGAGATCTACTTGCCCGAGACACCACCTTTCTGCTGGGAACCATGGCGGTCGGAAGATTGGAAGATGCCGCTGGCAATCTGCCTCCCATACCAGCAGAGGTGGAGCTGGTCGAAACCGAATTTGAGATCTACATGGGGGTGAACTACGGGTGGCAAACGCAGCCGTATCGTCGCCTCGCCGTTCGGGGCCACGGCCGGTGGATTCCGTCGGACGATCTGAGGCAATTCTTGGTGGACGACGCGATCTGTGTCATCCAAGGCTATGAAGGGCCCTGGCCGATCGATAGACTATTTTCCCGCGAGGCAAAGCCCGAAGAGGACCAAATCATTTCCCGGCTGCTCGACCACTGCGATTCCATCACCCTCACCGACAATGACGGATGGAATCTGATCCGATACTCCCGATCAACATCGGTACACGCGCAATGACCCCCAATGACCTTGCCCGGCTGGACGCATTCCACGACGGATTGCTCACCGGGATTCACCACCAGGAGAATCGGGTCCGGCTCACCTTGACGCTGGGTGAAAACCCGGAGGAGGTTTGGCTAGCCAGCGACAAACCTCTGGTAGTAGCCGGAATCGGCATCGTACTGCCGCTACTAATAAGTCATTTCGAAGTCGGGGAATCCACCGATGAAACCCTAACCCCGAGCCTCCTAGTCCAGCTTCATCCCTACCTGGGAGATACCTTCTACCACCTCTCCGTGGTCGCGAATTACGGAGATGGATTGACCATCGCCGGAAAGGCACCGATTCGTTTGGAAACCGCCCCAACCCGGTAACAAAGCTCACTCGAACGAGACGCCCCTTGTGGCTGCCGAGCGTCTCGCGAGGCTCCCCGATCCCGAAGGGATCGCATCACTTAGCCCGGGGTCACTCCGGTGACCCCGGGTTCTGCATCGGGCCGTGGCGTGGGAGCGACCGAAGGGAGCGGGGTGGGTGGGCAAGACGCCAAGGCCCGCTTCAAATAACCCAAATCCATTTTTGTGCCTCGGTAGGCCGAGGCATCCACAAGGAATCGAAGCTCATCATGGCTCGACCATGCCGACGTCGGCGGCGGGCTACTTTGCCAGATCACCCTGGCACCCGTAGTGCGGAAAGTAATGGGGGGAAAGTATTCTGGATGCACCATGATTGCGCAGTGCCACAGTGCCACCCTTATCGGGATCGAGGCGGTGCCGATCGTGGTGGAGACCGACCTCATCGATATGGTGCCCGCCGAAGGGGACCGTAACTTCATCCTGGTCGGCCTGCCCGACGCGGCGGTGCGGGAATCCAAGGAGCGGGTGCGCAGCGCCATGAAGAACTCCGAACTGGGGTTCCCTAACCGCAAGCTCATGTGCAACCTGGCCCCCGGCGACATTCGCAAAGAAGGGCCGTGGCTAGACCTTC
>CANFJD010000042.1 GCA_947447315.1 Fimbriimonadaceae bacterium | reverse complement strand
GGTGATGTATGGGTTCAGTCCAAGTGCGAAAACGGAGAGCTTTCGAAGCGCGCCACCACCGAATGCGTTGAGCATTTGGAAGAAGGGCAGCTTGTCGAGTGCCTCGCCAACTTCGGCGGAATTGAAACCGGGTACCGGAGTCGATACGTGAACGCCGGCGGCGTATACGGCGAACACCGTAATCACGAAAATGAGGCGGGATCGCAGATCTTCATCTGCCCACGCCATTCGGAAGGTTTCGGCCAATGGGAGGGTAAGGCTCTTATCGCCTTTCCCTCCTTTATAGTCCCCGCCGCTTCCAAAGCCGGCGGGAAGGCTCAAGCAGCCTCCGTCGTATCGCCCTTAGCCGCAGACTTGCGTCCACCGCGGGTTTGCTCAACCGGCTTCTTCGGCTGTTCGAATTCCGGTTCGACGATGGCAATCGCAGTACCACCGGCTTTCTCAATCGCAGCTTTCGCCGCTTCCGAGAACTTGTTGGCGGTAACGGTCAGTGCCTTGTCGAGGGTGCCGAAGGCCAGAACCTTGACGCCGTCCTTAGACTTGCTGATGATGCCGCTGGCGATGAGCGTCTCTTCGGTTACGTGAGCCCCGGCCTCGAACAGATTCTGGAGGTCATCCAGATTGATGATCGAGAAAACCTTGTGGTTTACGTTTCGGAAACCCTTCTTAACCGGAAGTCGTCGCTGTAGGGGCGACTGACCACCTTCGAAGTTCGGGTTGATCTGTCGGCGAGCCGACTGACCCTTGGTACCGCGGGTGGCGGTCTTTCCCATTCCCGATCCGATACCGCGACCAACGCGGCGCTTCGGACGAGTTCCGCCCGTTCCCGGGCTAAATTTATGCAATGCCATGGCTTAGTGTGTCTCCGGGGGCTTGTGATCCCGAGTTAGGGCACGGCGTTTGATTTTCCGCGCGTCTACGATGGTTTTTCCGGTTTCCAGATCTTCCACGATCAGCATGTGCTGTACGTGGCGGATCATTCCGCGGATGGTGGGATTATCCTCATGCTCCACCACGTGATTCGGGCGGCGTAGGCCCAATGCCTGTACCGTAGCCCGATTTCGGGGCGTTTGGCCGATCGAAGATCGGAACAACTTAATACGCAGCATGGTCAGCTTCCTCCTTACGTGCCTTTTCAATCCAAGGCGTTAACTTTCGGGCGTCTACACCGCGTCGCTCGGCGATCTGCTCGGGGCTGCTAAGCCCGCGGAACGCTTCGATGGTGGCGTAGGCCATGTTGATCGCGTTTCGGCTGCCCAAAGACTTCGCGAGAATGTCGTGGATGCCGGCCGCTTCGAGTACGGCACGAACCGCGCCACCGGCCTTAACTCCGGTACCCGGAGCGGCGGGACGCATGATGACGAGAGCCGTGCCACTCTTCGACACGATTTCGTGCGGAATGGTGCTGCCAATCATCGGGACTTGGAACATCGCTCGGCGAGCGGCTTCCTCGGCCTTTCGAATGGCGTCCGGAATGCCACGGGCTTTACCGAGGCCAACTCCGACAGAGCCCTTGTTGTCGCCTACCACAACGAGGATGGACCAGCTAGCGGTTTTTCCTCCCTTGGTAGTTTTGAAGACCTTATTGGTACGGATGACTCGAACGTCGAGCTGAGGTCCTTCCGTGTTGCGGCTTTCGCGCTTGCCGCTGAGGCGATTCATCATTCGCATGGTTTTAGAACTCCAACCCTCCGTCGCGAGCGCCGTCGGCAAGGGCGGCAACTCGGCCGTGGTAGCGGTTTCCACCGCGATCAAACACTACTTTCGACACGCCCGCCGCTTTGGCGCGCTCGGCCAATCGCTGACCAACAATCTTGGCGCCTTCCGCATTGCCCTTACCGCCATCCTTTTCGTAGGTGGAGGCGCTGGCGATGGTGGTGCCGGTGCTGTCGTCGATGATCTGGGCCGAAATGTGCTTTAGACTTCGAAATACGCTGAGCCGTGGACGCTCGGTCGAGCCGATGACGTTCTTTCGAACGCGGTCGTGGCGCGCCGCACGGAGCTGCTGTCGGGTTTTAACTGACATATTTTCTTAACTCCTTACTTCTTGGCGGCCGCTCGCTTACCGGCCTTCAACTTGATGACTTCGCCCTGATAGCGAACGCCCTTGCCCTTATAGGGTTCTGGCTTTCGCACCTTGCGAACGTCGGCGGCGACTTGGCCCACGGCCTGCTTGTCGATGCCACTAATGACGATCTGCTGGGTACGCGTCTTTTCGTCGGCTTTCACCTCGAACGACACGCCCGCCGGTGCTTCCACCGTAACCGGGTGGCTGTAACCCATGTTCATGAGCAAGTTAGAACCCTGCACCGTAACACGGTAACCAACACCGATGACTTCCAAAGTCTTGCTGTGACCCTTGGTAACGCCATCGACCATGTTGGCGATGAGCGTGCGGGCAAGACCGTGCTGGCTGCGAGCTTCCCGAAGGTTGTTCGGTCGCTCCAACTTCACGTCGGTACCTTCCTGAGTCAGGGTAAGCAAGCGGCTGATAGGCTGCACGAGCTGACCCTTGGGACCCTTTACGGTCACGACGTTGGTGGCATCATCCACCGAAATCGTAACGCCGGAAGGAACGGCAATAGGACGAATACCAATACGTGACATGGTTAGTACACCTCGCAGAGGATTTCGCCACCGATCTTTCGCTTTCGCGCCTCACGATCGGTCATTAAGCCAGCACTGGTGGAGATGATGCGGGTGGTAAGACCACTTCGAATCGGCTTCAGGTCGGTGACGGGCTTGTAAACGCGCAGGCCAGGCTTGCTGACGCGGGCAATGTGGTTGATCAGCGACTTGCGCTTGTGATCGTAACGAAGATTGACTTTGATGGTCGGGAATTTCGATTCCGTCGTGATTTCGTGGCTAAGGACGAATCCTTCGGCTTCCAGAATCTTCACGATTTCAACCTTGATTTTGCTGTGGGGAACATCGACGCTGTCCTTGTGAGCCTGGGCTCCGTTTCGGATGCGCGTCAGAAGGTCCGCAATTGGATCGCTATGCATAGTTCTCTAATTTCTCCTTCTGAGCGTTACCAGCTCGATTTCTTCACGCCCGGCAATTCGCCGCGGTGAGCCTTCTCCCGGAAGACCTGTCGACATACGCCAAAGTAGCGGAATACGCCGGAGGCGCGGCCCGTAATGGCGCATCGGTTGTACATACGGGTCTTGAACTGTCGGTTCTTGACGCGGCGAGCTTTGAAGGCCTCAAGGGCGGCTTCTCGCTGTTCTTTGTTGGGCATCGCCAAAATCTGTCGCTCTTCTTCACGAAGACGCTCCCAGGTTTCAGCTAGCTTTGCTTGCTTTTCAATAAGGCACTGTTTAGCCATCTAGTTTTTTTTCTCCACCGTTTTCGCGTCCGTATCCGTCTATGTTTCAAGCCGACGTAACGCGTGGTTAGGTTGTCATTACGCCATCAAGTGCGGGCGCAACGTCAGATGATACCCTCCGACGTCAGCAGCTAGCTACCAAGATGGCGCGTGGTTAGATGGTGACCGACTAACTGACGATCTGGATCCAAGTCGGATCAAAGCCGAGCTGATCCAGCACCTGTTCTATGGTAATCACTTCGAAGGTTGGTGGTAGGTGAATTTGAAACCTTCGCCGAGTTGCCGGAACGTCTTCTACAACCGTAAACTGCGAACCATGTGGTTGCCATGTAAACCGGTGCTTTCCCTCGAATGAGTGCCCCACAAGATTGCTGTTTGAATTCCAGCTCCACCGAAACGCGCTCGGCTCGTAGGCGACAGTCTCGAACTCGAACAAAGCGAAGCGGCGAAAGTCGTTGTGTTTGATCAGCACGACCGTGCGGAGGTGCTCGAATTGGGTCCGCATGTCAGCCAATCTTCGATTCCAGATTGCCAGAACCATGCGACCAACTTCCTCCGGCGGCAGCGATCGCACATTGCTTTCTTGATAAGAAAAGTCCAGGCTATTTCGGCCCGAGATCAACCTTACCGTAGCCGCATTGAACGGATTGGTGTTCTTCACCGTCTTTGCGCTCCAAGCACAGTTGTCTTTCCGGACGTCGGTTAACCCGTTGTTTGTCGGATGCCAATCCGCATCAATCGCAGCTGCGAACAGCTTCTCCCAGTCAGGCCCCTCGAGGCGATCCGCACCGACCGCGATCAGGCCAACAAGTTGCCTACCGATCGACTCGATGACGCCCTCGGGAAAATTGTTCAGGTCGTACGGAGCTTTGACCTTCGGGAGAGAACGGATTCTTGGCTCAGACATACTCGACCCGCCGCTCGAACACAAATTGGCCCTGCTTCCGCCCATTTTCAAATGGGGGTACTTCCGTGGAAAGCGATTCCAAAACTCGCTTAAGGACCGCCTGGATCATCGGAACCGGGACACTATTTCCTATCTGATGTCGAGCGGCACCATAGGCCGAGACAATTTTATAGGAATCGGGAAACCCTTGTAGTCGGAACATCTCGCGCTCCGTGAGTCTGCGCGTGCCGTTCACCAAGAGGTAGTTATAGGATGCACCCGCTCTGAGAGCACAGGAATACGGAAGCTTGCTAATATTCCCCGATTTATTCTCGTGCCAAATGGTAGGTTCAGTGTCGGCTTGATGATGGACAGCGCGCTTTTCCCGGATGTAGTCTGAGGCTTCATAAAAGGGAGCAACCTCGTCATTTGGTAGCAAGATCTCCGATAGCGGAGTCATCGGCAGTCCTCCTTGCGGCCACGCAAATGGACGCGGCTCCCGGAAACCGACGATCACGATTCGCTCGCGTTTCTGGGGCAGGCCAAAGTCAAGGGCATTCAAGACTTGCCATTGGGTCTGGTAACCAAGTTCAAACTGGAGCACATGCATGATGTGCTGCAAGGTTCGGCCGCCGTCATGTCCTCTCAATTGCTTGACATTCTCCAGAACGAACGCTTGCGGTCGTTTCTTCATCAGAATTCGCTTTATCTCGAAGAAAAGGGTGCCCCGATCGTCACTAAATCCCTTCATGTCGCCGATAATGCTAAATGGTTGGCAAGGGAATCCTGCGAAAAGTAAATCGTGATCTGGGATCTCGTCGGCTTCAATCTTGGCAATATCTCCCTTTGGATCGAGTCCAAAATTGACTTGGTATGTCTTATTCGCTTCGTCGTTGATATCGCTCGCTAGAACACACTCTGATTCGAAGCCCAGCTCTGCGCTGGCACCATCCATGGCGAGGTGAAAACCGCCAATTCCAGAAAATAGATCGATAAATTTGTACTTCAAAGCTCTGTTACCAAGTTTGCTGCCAGTGTAGCCGTCATATGATGACGAATGATTCCCCACCTAAGATTCTTCGTATTTAAATACCTTACTTCTCTTGCTACCGGGTTCGGGAAACTTGAATGCATCCGAGATCGTGTCGGGCGTTCCACAGATATCGCGTCAGATCCATTCCTCCCGATGCCGCCGGATCGGCAGCCCCGCGGGCCGGACTTGCTGAAAGTGGGCGGTACTTTTCCAAATCGCCTCCGGCCAGCGCCAAGCCAAATTTCGGTTCTCCGATGAGGTCATTCACCCCGTATTCGGCCGGCTCCCCGCTGGAATAGAGGTTGAATTGAGAGTCGATCGCCGTTCCTTGCCGCAATCGCCTCGATCCCGAGGCCACGATAGAATTCCGAATCTTCACCGAGCTGCGCAACGCCGATAGGGCAAATCCGCCGTTATCAGCCAAAGTTGAAAAGTCGATTTTGGCGGAAGTTCGTTCAATCGATAATCCTTCTCGGGACGCCCGCGCCACCAGGCAATTGCCGATCGATGCCCCACCCGCGCAATCAAGAACAGAGATCCCGGCCGCTGGCGAATCCACGCTCCAGCAGCGCTCAATCCGCAACGCCGATGAGTTCTTGAGTCTTCCGGTTCCGGACTTTCCACCAATTTCGCGTATCACGGCGGCGGCGCGACTCCACCGGGAATCCTCCAACGCTGCCGACTTTCCGCCCTCAAACCGAGAAGAACCCCCAAAAATACAGTCACGTAACGACCAGGCGCTCTTTCCGTCCGCCTTAAAGTCAGTTTCTCCGCGCACTTCAAGGCTGCGTAAACCGATCGTCGAATCAGTCACTTCAATCGTCAGCGAGGTGAGACGCGGATGCGAATCGGTGGCGGCTTTAATGGTCAACTGCTTTCCCGCCAGTTTCAGCTTCTGGTCCGGATACAGTCCATCCAACAGCTGAATGGTGCCTTCCCGATCAATCTTTGCCACCGCCGCTGCGATCGTCTTCAGGGGAAGTTGGGTCGTGGTTCCCGTATTCTTGTCATCCCCGATTCGACCGGGGGAAACGTACAGCACGGGCGCGGATTCGTAAGCAGCGGGCAACATCCCGTGTCCAGATAGCAAGCAGATCACACAATCCCATACGCTCAACCAGCAGCATCGTTATGCCTTTAGCGGCAAACGCATACCGGCGAAGGATTTCTTAACCTGCCAGCCGTCCGCGGGACTTCACATCCATGTAGAACGTCACCAACTTAGCCGCCAAATCTTGTGGTTCGGCCTCCAGGTTATGAATCCCGGAATTTCCAATAATGTGAGTTGCGGCCCGACGGTCTTCGGTGAGGATAGTAGCGGCAGTGCGTTCGTACATTGATTTGGCATCACGCACCGGCTGGGTAGAAATATCGTGCCAACGGGGGTCGGTCACTCGGGCAATCACCGTAATGTGACGACGCGCAAGCGGGGTGAATGCAGCCAATAATTCTCGAGCTCTGTCGGGATCTTCGTAATCTGTAAACGCCACCAGGAGCGAGCGTCGTTTCCAGCGCGAGGCAAGATACGCATAGGCTCCCACCGGGTCACTCTCTACCGGCTCGGCAATCAGGTCGTGCAGCGCCTCAATGATGATTCCAACCTGGGTACGACCTTTCCGGGGTGGAATGTAGCGTCGGACATTCTCGGCGTACACCAACAACCCAATGTTGTCGCCCGCAATCGCGGCGGCATTCGCGAGCATCAGCAGGCTATCCAGAACGTGATCTAATTTGCGGACGCCGTCGACCTCCGCCAGCATGTGCCGTCCAATATCGATCACCAAAATGACGGCCTGATTCCGTTCGGTTTCGTACTGACGAACCACCAACTTTCCGCGGCGGGCTGATGCCTTGTGGTCTATTTTCCGGAAGTCATCACCCTCGGCATAGTCACGCAGGCTCTCGAACTCCATTCCGATCCCCCGCTTGCGGGTCTGTCGAATTCCGATCTCCCGCAATCTTCCCTGCTGATTCAGCAAATCAAACTCTTTAAGCGCCAGTAGATTCGGATAGACCCGTACCGCCTCCTCGGCAGGAATATAGACATCTTGATACGCCAATCCAAACGGACAGTCGAGGCGGAGCCACGCTCCGGCAAATTCCTCGCTGCCCCGCTCGTGAGGCTTCACGGTGTACGTAAATTCCTGGTGTCGCCCGGCCTCAACATCTACTTTAAACTCTCGCCGCGAGGCAGTAAATCTGGCGGGAGCTTCGTCGCGCAGGCGTCCGGTGATGCGTTCATCGCCATCATTTTCCAGGGTGAGCTCAATGCGATTATCGGCCCGCACGCTCAGGACCGGATCGAATTTCCGAGTCAATCGCAGCGAAGAAACAGAAGGGGCTAGCCGTGTCGTGATCCACGCGGCCACAAGAATCACAACGTCAAATGCCAATCCGAAATAGACGATTCCCATTTGCGCCGTGACGGCGGCAATCGGGATCCCCAACGCCAACAGCCCCAAGGTTCGTCGCGACGGGATCACTTGACTATTCTACTAATGAGCAATCCTACAATTGACAGACTACATTTCTTTGGTACGATCAATCGGTGGACCAGGACATCGCGATCCTAACTCCGGAAAAGGCCATTGTCACCTACCGACTGGCCGGTCTTGGTTCGCGCATGTTAGCCCACCTCATCGACGTGATCATGCTCGTCGCAATCTTCGTGCTGATTACATTCATGACGGCCGCATTGGGGATCGTGCTTGGGTCTCCGCTATTGATCGGATTTCTACTCGTCGGGGTATTTGCAATCCCATTTCTTTATTTCATCCTTCAGGAGGCGTATCTCAACGGCCAAACCATCGGAAAGAAAATCACCGGGTGCCGGGTGCGCATGGCCGACGGAACGCCGATCACGCCGACCGCCGCCGTCGGTAGAAATCTCATGCGACCGGCGGATCTTCTGCCGGGAACCTATCTGATTGGTCTGATCGCGGTTTTCACCAATGCCAAATCCCAACGAATTGGTGACCTGGCCGCGAACACGATCGTTTGTTTGGAGCGAAAGCCCTTGCAAATGTACGCGGTTGCTCCCCACAAAGCGGGATACCACGCCCTTGAATCGGCCGTTGGCGATCTACCCGGGATGACCATGGAGGAATACGTCGCATTACGACGGTTTGCCGATCGATTCCCCGAGCTGTCGACGCAAACTCAGGCTCGATTGATTGCGGAAGTTTATGCACCCATTGCCGATCGTCGCGGCGTTCCTCATCTTCCGCAAGTACATCCGATCTACCTGGCGGAAGCCATCGTGATGAAATATGGCCGTGAGAATGGACTGCTTTAACGAGAAGCTAGAGACCATCGCGACCAGCGAATCCATCTTCAGTGCCGATACACAACGGGTGGATAACACGGGGGAAAACGGCAGAAAAAACCAGGACAGTGAGGGGACACCGTACGGAGACAAAACGAACGGGGGACAAACGAGCCTTGTCGAAGAACAATCAGGGGAAGTTTTCCACCTAGTTTCCCCGGAATTTGGGGAGCCTGTTGAACCTACGGAAAGTGAGTTATCCCCGGTAAATCCTTCCCTAATAACAAATATAAACTCTGTAAATAATAATCTCTCTTTATCTTGGATTCACCGAATAGAGTTGCGTCAGTTCCGGAATTACTCTGAGGAAGCGGTGGAGTTGGGACCAGGATTCAATTTGGTGGCGGGTCTCAATGCTCAGGGAAAAACCAATCTCTTGGAAGCGCTTTACCTGCTTTCCACCACCCGGCTGTTGCGGGGACGTCGTGATCACGAAGCGATTTTGGACACGGCCGAAGCCATGAGTGTTGAGGGCACCCTCACGCAATCGGACGCACACCTCAAAATATCCTTGGCTCGGGGAGGACGAAAACGTGCCTTTCTCAACGGCATGACCCTCCCCCGGGCGGCCGACCTACTCGGTCGATTACCGAGCGTGACCATTTCGACGGCAGACATGGAATTAGTCCGGGGAGATCCTGCCGATCGGCGTCTGTACCTCGATTTAGAGCTCAGTAGTTTGTATCCGGTTTACTTGCGCGCATTCACGGTCTATCGACGGGCACTGGAGCAACGAAACGCCTTGCTACGCCATGCCCGAGATTCGGTCGTCTCCGCGATTCAGTTTGAGCCGTGGGAATTGGAGTTGGCGAAGTCGGGAGTAGAAATTCGGGAGATTCGTCGCCGACACCTCGTTTCGCTAGAAGCGGCTGCGCGCCAGGCGCACGCACGCATCGGAGACGGTGAAACTTTAGCTCTCGATATCGAGGAGTCCGATCCGGCTCAAAGCGAAGATGCCTACCTATCTGCCCTGGCTGAAAGCCGATCCACAGATGTGCAACGGGGTGGAACGTCGGTCGGGCCGCACCGTGACGACCTCGCGATCTTCGTGGATGGTCGCGATGCCCGCCACTTTGCTAGCCAGGGTCAGCAACGAACGGCGGTTATTGCGATAAAGCTGGCGGGACTACCTTTGGGTACAGAAATTTTTGGGAAACCGCCTTTGCTGCTGCTGGACGACATGCTGAGCGATTTGGATGCGGATCGACGGCGACGATTGACGGAAGCCGTGATTGACCAAGCGGGACAGGCGTTGTTGACCTGTACCGAGTCGGAAGCTGCGGGGGCTGGGATTTTAGCTTCGGCCAGGGTATTCCGGGTGGAGGGAGGTCACGTTCATGCGGCATAGCGGTTCATCCGATCACCAGGGGAACCAGCTTAATCGGGTGGATGCGTTTTTGGCGAAAGCCGTTCCCATGCCAGACCTTTTACGACTAGCTCGGGCGCAATCGGCGTTGCGACAGTGGGACGCGGTAGTGGGACAACAGCTTGCCACGCGTTCTTGGCCCGACCGGTTTGAACGGGGAACGGTTTGGGTGGCGGTGGAAGGTTCTGCCTGGGCGCAAGAACTTCGAATGCGAAAGGATCAAATATTGAGCCGACTGGCGGAAATCAGCGGAGAGCCCGATCTCTTTCGCCAGGTTCGCTTTGGCGTTCGCACACTTCCAAAACCCGAGCTTGAAACCACCGAGCGTCCCTCGGAGATTAGTAGTGAAGAATACGCACAGCGTTCGATTCAAGAGATCGCCGAACAAAGGTTGCGCGAATGGAAAGCGAGTCAGTAGTAAAGCCATCCGATCGCTTTCCCGAGTGGACCCATCGTCCCTTGGCGATAGCGGCTGTTGGCCTCATTCTCGGCCTCGTTGCCGGACCATTGAACATGGTACTGGGATTGGTGACCATGATCCTTGCCTTCCGCGGAAAAGCGATGTGGGCCATCGGATTTGCTGTAATTGGCTTTGCTCTTCGCCGAGCAACTCCGGTGCCGGTCATAACCACGACCGATTTTATTGGAACGGCAATCATCGCCGCGCCGCCCAAACGCACTCCTTACGCTACTTTAGTTGTAGTCACTACTCAGGAGCATCGCTTAAGATTGCAACTTCCTCCGGGTGCCACCGTAACCAAAGGTGCCGTCTATGCCGTGCAGGGACAGATGCGTCCATCGTCCGATGGCTATGCCGAGAGTGATATCCGTCAAGGGATCGAAGGCGTCCTTATCCCAGTAAAAACCGGATGGAAAGAAATCAAACCTGGACCGCCGTTTTTCGCCAGAGCCGAGGAACTCTCTCTTTCGTTTCATCGATATCTTGAGCGATTTCCAACCACGGAAGCGGCGTTGATGGAAGCCTTAGTAACTGGAAACGACGGTTATCTGGACGACTCGGTGCAAATCATCCTCAAGAAAGGCGGGGTGCTTCATCTCGTAGCGGCTTCCGGCATGCAAGTCCAGTTCTTTGCGGTAGCTCTCGCTCTGCTATTACGACTGATTCCTATTCCTAGGTGGATGCAAGTGGTCATTCTGCTCGTCGTTTTGGCATTTTATGCTGCCTTAGCCGGCCTGGGAGTCTCCATTTTGCGGGCCGTCATTATGGCGTCCATTGAAGCCCTTTCTCTGTATTTTCGTCGAACCTACGACTCGCTCTCTTCCCTTTCGTTCGCCGCCATCATTCTGCTGATAGCGAATCCCTACTGGGCAATGTCACCGGGGTTCTATCTGTCGTTCGGTGGGATGCTCGCAATCATCATGGCTGGGTCTTTCCTACGTAATCACAAACCTTGGGAACGAGAATCAGGGAAAAGTCTTGCGGCCGCGGTCGTTACGACCCCAACCACGATTTTTTACTTTGGCAGTGCAACTCCCTACGGTGCCCTCTCAACCCTCGCCCTGAGCTACTGGGCGAGCGCATTGATGTTGCTATCCCTAGTCGGGTTTACGGTAGAAAGGATAGGACTTTGGTTTATCCAGAATCCGATTGATTTTGCATGCCTAACCGTCGCGCAAGCCTTCTTGAACGTGGTGGCTACCTTCGCGGTACTTCCTGGAGCATTCGTCACCGTTTCCCAGATCGATCCCGCCTGGGCGGCTTGGGCTTTCTTCTTTATCGCTCTTTCTTGGAGGCCCGCGCTTATTGAGAGCAAAGATTAGTATCGTTACCGTCTCGACTTCCCTGTTGCTGGGGTTCGCGTACCAGTCGGTTCAGCCACTTCGAGATCAGGTCATGTTTGTCCAAGTGGGTCAAGGGGATGCCACCATCATCCGCTCGGGTGGACGTACCGTCCTCATTGACGATGGACCCGTGACGGATATGATGGACGCTGGCGAACGCTACGTTGTGCCCGCGCTAAGAAACGGTAGTCCTCGGCTCGACGCAATCCTGCTTACCCACCCCGATCTTGATCACGTCGGAGGAACGGCCGCGGTTCTGCGTGCCTATCCGAACACCCCAATCATCATCTCGAGTGAATTCAGAAACCATATTGGTTTACAGGACCTTCTGGCTCGATGGCACTTAAAGCCGGGGCAAGTCCACTGGATCAGCGGAACCTCTTGGCTTCGAATGGGATCGACGGAGTTGAGAATCACCACCCCACCCGCCGATCCCGCAAAGGATAATTCGGGCTCATTACTCGTGCGGGCGACATTCGGAAAGTGCCATGCCGTATTTACGGGCGATGCTCCGGAAGAAACCGAAATTTGGGCAAGCCACCGCTTTGATTGGACCGCGGACCTGATGAAAGTGGGTCACCACGGGAGCGCAACCAGTTCCTCAAACGTCTGGCTCGCCGTTGTGAAGCCAAAGATTGCCGTAGTGTCCTGCGGTCGCAATAATCGATACGGGCACCCTGCGGCTCCCACTTTAGCCCGATTATCAGCCGCTTCCGTGGAAATTCGTCGGACCGATCGGGAGGGTGATATCAGTTACCGACCTACCGATTCGGGATGGTTGCCCGACAGGTAAGTTATCTTCATGAGTCAATTAAAGTACGCGGTCGAGACCGTTGGTCTACAGAAGACGTACGTAACCGCCAAAAAACTCCCGGGAGTCATGGGCGGGATAAAGTCCCTATTCAGCACCGAGAAGACTTTAATTCCGGCGGTGAAGGGAATTGACCTGCAAATCACACCGGGTGAATTCGTCGGCTTTTTGGGCCCCAATGGAGCGGGAAAGACCACGACCCTTAAGATGCTCAGCGGCATTCTTCACCCCACGGGCGGCACCGCGACCGTACTCGGATTCGAACCCTGGCGCCGTAACCAGGAGATGCTCAAGCAAATCAGCCTGGTGATGGGTAACAAAATGCAGCTGTGGTGGGATCTCCCTGCCCGCGATGGCTTTCGCGTGCTGAAAGAGCTGTACGAAGTCCCCGACGCGGTCTATGCCAAACGCGCCGATCGGCTGATTGACATCCTGGACCTCAAAGACAAGGTCGACGTCGCCGTTCGCAAACTCTCCCTGGGCGAAAGAATGAAGTGCGAACTCGTCGCCGCCTTGATTCACCAACCGAAAGTGGTCTTCCTCGATGAACCCACCATTGGCCTAGACGTGGTAAGTCAAAAGCGCATCCGGGATTTTCTTCGTGATCTCAACCAAACCGAAGGCACCACCATTTTGCTCACCAGTCACTACATGCAGGACGTGCAGGAACTCTGCGACCGCGTCGTGGTCATCGATCATGGGGAGAAAGTATTCGAGGGAACCCTCGATTTGATGGCCGCCCAGTTCGCCGACTCTCGCCGGGTTCGTCTAACCTTAAGTCAACCAGTTGAGAACTTAGAAACTCACGGAAAGGTCGTTTTAAACGAATATCCGGTGGTGGTATTCGAGGTTCTTCGTCAAGATACAGCCCGTCGGACCGCTGAACTGCTACAAGCGCTCCCCGTAGTGGATGTGGCAATTGAAGAGGTGGAGATGGACGAAATTCTTCGCGATCTCTTCACCCGCACCGCCGCCTAACCCAACGTGAATTGTTTCACGTGAAACAATTCACGGTCGCTGTCTGAAATATAATAGAACCGTCATCCACGACATGGATGACGGTTACGAACATGACGAATATAGATCCTGCGGCTACTCAGCCGTCCGAAATG
>CANFJD010000041.1 GCA_947447315.1 Fimbriimonadaceae bacterium | reverse complement strand
TTTCGTTCAACTTCAGAACCTTGTCTTCTTTGTGCGCCAGGGTTGGTCGATACTTGGCGTAAAGCGGATCGGTGTAGGGGACCACCATATTCAGGCCATCGTTTCCACCCGAAAGCTGGCAGACCACAAGGATCGTATCGGACGTCTTTCCGCCGCCAGCCGATTTCAACATATCCGCGTGGGCAATCGTCGATAGCCACCGCGGGGCCACCAGGCCGACGGCGATCATGCTACCGCCCTTGAGTAACTCCCTTCTTGTAATGAAATCCATTTGCCTGTTCCGCGAAAGCTTGTCGCCGTTCGTATCTAGCATAACGGGTCTATCGGAATTTGAGTTCACTTTTTTCGAGAAAATCCGGGTCGGCCCCATGCCGGTTGCTGTTGACAAGTATTATTTCCGGGATGGAAGCAGGAACAATCAAGGCCGGTTCGGTTGTGGCCGCCACGACGTTGAGCGTTCTTACCTTAGCCGTCTTCTTTACCCTCCGCAACTACGGCCCTCAGAGTGCCGTTCGACGGTTCCACCAGGCCGTAGCCAGTCGCAATCCCACGGAGATGTCGCGCTACGCCGAGGAATCTCCCACCAATCCAGAGCTGTTGGAACTAGGCGCGTTCGTCTACCAAAATATGATGACCGTTCAGCCGCGGGTTATTGCTGTTCAACCGGGCAGTAACCGGGCTAAGGTTTTGGTCGTTTATCAGAACCGATACGCGGCCACCCAGCCGGTGGTTTTTATAGTGGATCAAGATGCCAAAACCCACACTTGGCGGGTGAACTGCAGCGCGACATTCTCCGCGATTATGGACTACACCCGCAGCGTCAACGCTTTCTAACCATTCCACTGGCGACGGTGTCAGCCGCCAAAACCGGGTGGCGGGAACCATACACCGGTGCATGGGGTTTAATTTTGACGCATGAGAAGAGCAGGTCGGGTCAATATCGTACTGGTAGGGGCCTTGGTGGCCATCATCATGATTGGTGCCGTCATTCTGATGGGACGCCAGAGCATTACCACGGTCGCCGCGAAGTTTATGACCGCGCTGGCGAAGCACGACGTGAATACGCTCACGGACATGACCTACTTGAATGGACAGGATAAGGAAGAAGTCCGAAAGAAGTGGGATTTTGCCGTAAACGAAGCGGGCAAGCATTACCTCTTTATGTGGCGCATTGCCTCCAGCAAAGAGGCAGACGATAAGACTGCCAGTGTTTCCCTTCAGATGGTTCGAAACCTACGCGGTAGCGGCTCCTATGAAGAGAAGTACGATCTTCCGCTCGTAAAGGAAAACGGAGAGTGGAAAGTGGACGTTTCGGCAATTAGTCGAGAGGTCTTTCCTGCCCTTCCGCAGTAAATTGTCTTCCGAAATTTGCCACCTATCCTTACCGTTCTCGGCGGATATCCCATATAATGCCTTTCGTTACGAATGTTGAGGCATGATGAGTGATAAATGCAGTTGGCGTTATTGCGAGTCCGTGCCTAACGGTAGACCCCAGGGAAGTTCTGTCGCTCGCGTAGGTGCATTCTCGCATGGGTAGTCAGATTGGCCTCCTTTTTGCGTCGCTCGGTCTCATCGCACTGAACGCATTTTTTGTCGCGGCCGATTACTCATTGATCTCCTGTCGCCGGAGCGCCGTGGAGTCGCGTGCTAAAAAGGGCGACCGTCGGGCCGAACTCCTCTTGAGTGCCCTCGACAACATGGGCCCGTATCTCGCGGGCGTGCAAATCGCGATCACGATGATCAGCATCGCGGTGGGGTTGGTCGCGGAGCCGTTTTTGTCGGAAGCGATTCTGGGCGGCATTCAGAGCGTGTCGGGCGGAACGCTTCCTCCGGTGGGCCGGCAGTTTGTCGGGTTTGGAAGTCTCGTCCTGATCACCTACTTCACCGTGGTGTTTGGCGAACTGGTGCCCAAGTACATTTCGCTTCAGCGTGCCGAGATTATCGCCGCCGCCACCATTCGTCCGCTGAAATTTACGGTTACCGTGCTCACCCCGGTTGTATGGTTGGCGCAGCGTAGCGCGGGGCTGGTCTTGAAGCCGATGCGCATCGCCCAAAACTCAACCGAGGACTCGGTCAACAAAGACGAATTGCTGATGATGATCCGCAGTGGTGGGTCGGCCGGCGTGTTGGAAAAAACCCATGCCCAGATGGTCTCCCGCGCGCTACGCCTCGATGTGCTTTCGGCCCGCGACATCATGATCCACCGGTTGGATATGAAATGGCTGGATTCCCGCCTCACCCGCGACGAACTGCTTCAGAAGTTGAAATCGATGCCGTTTAACCGGATGCCGGTTTGCCGCGGCGATATTGATGATCTTATCGGCGTTATCTACCTTTACGACATCGTTCGCAGTCTGGATGACCCGAACTTCTCTCTCGAAACGTTAGCCCGTAAGCCCGTTCGCGTCCCGGAAAGTCTCACGTTGGAACGCATGGTGGAAACGATGCGCACGGAAAAATCTCAGATGCTCATCGTGGTCGACGAGTACGGCGGCACCAGTGGTTTGGTGACGCTGGAAGACGTGGTGGAAGAAGTTTTTGGTGAGCTAGAAGATAGCTTGGAGGGAGAGCGCCCTCCGGTCCGCATCTTCCCCGGAGGTCGCGTCTCGGCGAAAGCCGACCTCCGTTATGATGAACTCTTGTCCAAGCTGGATATCGAAGAAGACGCGCCGAGCCGAGAATCCCTGGCCACCATCGTGGTTGATTCGCTCGGTGCAATCCCCAAACTCGGCGATTCGGTCGAGACTCCGATCGGACGGATGCGAGTCGAGAACATGGCGCGACGTCGCATTACGAGGGTAGGTATTCAACTCAGCCCCGAATTGACCGCTCTTATCTCGGAATCCGAAATTACTGAGCGTCGTTAACCAGCCGCAGTCGGCGGGCGATTTCGGTGGCGTGATCGGCCACGTGCTCGAGGGCGTGAAAGGCATCAATGGATCGGACTAAGTCTTCGCTAGCGTCGCGATTCTGCTCCAACAGCCCCAGCAGGTCCTCGCGCGCCTTACTGTAAAGACGATCCACCATCTCGTCGGCGTGGATAATCTCATTTGCCAGTCCTCGATCGTAATCGGCATACAGCCGAAGTGCCGACGAAAATTGTCGACGGGCAATCTCTCCCAGCTCCATTAGTGCGCGCCGCATTTCGCTGGGGAACGCATGCTGAAGCTTGCGAGCCCGGCGGGCCAGCTTCACTGCATCGTCGGCGGCTTTTTCGATCTCACTGACGACGCCGAGAGTTGCGACCAGCATCCGGAGGTCGTTCGCAACCGGCGATTCCTGCATCACGATAATCACCGTTTTGGTGTAGATCGATCGTTCCAGGGAGTCGACGGAATCATCGGCGGTGATGACCGTTTCGCACAGCTGCATGTCGCTAGTCAGGGTTGCTTCCACCGCCATCCGCACCATTTCCAGCGCGTCGGTGCCCATCCGAACGACTTCGTTCCGGATCTCGTCCAGTTTCTCCTGAAAGTGAATTCTCGCGGCCATGTCATTATTTTGGCGGTCCATCCCTTAACAATATCGACCTTTCGTTAAAAAACCCTGCGGAATGCCCCCGGCTTGATCTAGAATCTGCATATTCGGCATGGCGAAGTCTGACGATTCTGGACAAAACGACTACCAATCGGTCGGCATTCGCCAACTGTGGCCGGAACTACGGCCATTCCGGAAGCTGATGTTGGGCAGCTCGTTCCTGGTTCTGCTGCAATCTATTTTCGTCTTCGTGCCGCCCATGATTCTGGGCGACATTGTAAATCGATTGCAGCGGGGACAGGCGGTAGACACGGTTCGCTACCTCATCTACATCGTTGTCTTCTCCCTGGCCCAAGGGTTTTTGGGCTATGCCCTCGGCGTCACGATCTCTAAACTCGGGCAGAGCTTTCTGCTGAATATGCGCGAGAAGATGCTGGGGCACATGCAATCGCTGCCCCTCGCTTACTTCGAAAAGAACCAGACCGGCAAGCTCGTTAGTAACGTCATTAATGACGCTGGAACCATCAACCAACTCATTACGGGCAATCTGCCCACCATGCTGGGCGATCTGATGCAGCTAACCTTGGTTACTGTCATTCTGTTCCGGATCGACTGGGTGATGGCCCTCATCGCCTTCTCCATCGCCCCGCTTTACATCTTTAACTTTCGCAAAACCTATCCGCGGCTGGAAACCACGTCCCAGAACATCCGCGGGAAGCGCGACGCCATGTATGGCCAAATGCAGGAGAAGCTCACCGGCATTAACACCGTGAAGGGTTTTGGCCAAGAGCGGTTCGAAGTGCGAATGTTTATGGGCACCACCCGCGAACTCATGGGGCTCAATGTTCAGCAGGGAGTCCTTGGCGGCGCTCTCTGGACCATTGCCGACGCCCTCTGCGGCATCGCCACCGGAATGTTGCTGTGGTACGGCGGTCAGAAATGTCTCCGCGGTGAGATGGAAGCGGGAACCCTGGTTCTGTTCCTCATTTACGCCACCGGCTACGTGTACGGCCCCATTGTCCGATTCCTGGTGGTACTCGATCCCATTGCCCGTTCGCAGGCGGCCCTTAACCGTATCTTCCGTACGATGAACGTGGCCAACGCGGTGGATGACCTTCCCGGCGCGCTCCCGATGCGGAAGATCGAAGGCCACGTGAAGTTCGAGGACGTTTGGTTCGAATATGAGCCCAATCAGCCGGTCTTGAAGGGCATTGAGCTCGATGTCTTACCGGGCCAAACCATCGCCTTGGTCGGTTTCAGTGGCAGCGGTAAAACCACCATGGCCGCGCTCTTGCTCCGTCACTACGACCCCACCAAGGGCCGGATCACCGTGGACGGTCAAGACCTTCGCGATATCCAGTTAAAGTCTTATCGGTCCCAGGTCGGCGTCGTAGCTCAAGAGAGCATCTTGTTCAACACGACCTTAGCCGAAAACATCCGCTACGCCCGTCCCGATGCTGCCCGCGCCGATGTGGAAGCCGCCGCCCGCGCTGCGAATATCCATGACCGCATCGTGGAACTGCCCGATGGCTACGATACGAAAATCGGGGAGGATGGCATCACCCTTAGCGTGGGAGAAAAGCAGCGCATCGCCATCGCCCGCGCCCTCCTGGCCGATCCTCGGATTCTGATTCTGGACGAAGCCACCAGTAGCCTGGATAGTCAGACCGAAGCCCTGTTACAAGCTGCCCTCGATAACCTCATGCGTGGCCGCACCAGCTTCGTCATTGCCCACCGCCTCTCCACCATCGTGGATGCCGACCAGATCGTGGTGCTAGAACGCGGCGTGGTGACCCAAAAAGGAAATCACCACGAACTCATTCAGCAAGAAGGCCTCTATTCCCGGCTCTACCGGGAACAGTTCCGCGTGGCTTTGACCCCGGCTTAGATCGTTATTTCGACTGGGGTGAGAACCGAGGAGCTGAGAAGTCGCCTTCGGTGCTGAGTGCCTTCTCGTTACTGCCGTCATTGCCGATGGTGAAGATGGTTCGCTTGCCGTTGGCGCGCTTGACGTAGACCAAGCTCTTTCCGCTGGGATGCCAACTGGGCTCATAAACTTCGCCTTGCACCAGGATAGCGGGCGACGAGCCGCCACCGGCTCGCAGCGGCATTACTGCTAGCTGTTGAGGTTGAAGCGCGGTATCGGCGTAGTTGCCGACCGTGACGGCGATTACGCTCGAATCTGGGCTAATCGATGGCTGTCCGAAAGCAACCTTGTCGGAACCGCTGATCGCCACCGGAGCCGATTCATCGGGCTTCTCAGGATCAAAAATCCCAATCGAGTGCCGGAACGGCACCGTGACCTTGTTGCCTTGGCGGAACTCCTTCGGAATCATCTTCTCGTTGGGCCAGCGGAAGTTGAGCACGCTGTACACCACTTTCCCGTCCTTAGGGCTAATCGCGAGCTCCACGCGCTCACCGGCCACAATCGGCTGCGGCGGCTTGAGGCCCTTCTCCCCCGGTTCCAGGTCCTGAATCACTAATACTTCGCCGGTATCTGACCGCATCACCGCTGCGATGTAGTGCTTGCCCTTCACCCACTTGGCAATGCGGAAGCTGGTGCCGAGGTTCTCGTACGCCTGGCTGAACTGACTGACGGAACCGTCGCCTTCCTCTTCTTTCCCCGCGGCTACTTCGTTGCTGACCGGGGGCAAAACCTGGCGCGTGGTTTTGTCTTTCGGCGTGAACTCCAGCACAAAGCCGCCCGAAACGATGAGGGCGCTGGCATTGTTGCCGTCGGCTTCTTCATCGCTAAAGCTGGGGTTGCTACGGCCCCGCGTTCCCTCGGTTCGTTGCGATGGCATATCGCCGGTGGTGGGATTCCAGCGAAAAATGTTAAATGCCTTGACGGCTGATCCAGCGACCTTAGCGCGGTCCGAAACAAAGAACACGCGGTTACCGTCGGGCTGCCAAACCAAATCTCGGTCGGTGGTGCCCGGCTCGTAGCCCGGATTTTCGGTCAACTTGCCATCGGCAGAAAACGCCACCGCGCGACTGCCTTCATCTTCTAAACGAATGGCCGCGACCATTCCGTCGGTATTGGCCGGGGCAAAGTCAAAGTCTCCTTTCTGCTGCTGAGCCCAGTGGTAACCGTAGAACAGCACCGCCAGCGTGATCATCAGAATGATGGATCTGGTGACGAGCTTGCGGGCGATTTTGGGCGTGATAGATTTGGCCATGGTCTATTTACTGGTCAAAACGCATTCCGGGGCGCAAACGTGCCCCGTTGGCGAAGTCGGAACCAGACATCATTTTTTTACCTTCCGGTTGAACCGAAAGGAGTTGGAGCGATCCTTCTCGGAAAGCAATCGTGAGCGGTTTCAATGAAATGATCGTGCCGGGATCGGCATCCACCGGCCCCGACTTTCGCACCTCGATCAGCCGCAGTCGACCTACCGTCATCGGTAAGAAGGGCCGATAGCTAGGGAAGAGGCCGCGAAACCGGTTGTACTCCGTCGTCGCATCGCCATTGGTCGACAAAGCTGTCTCCTCCGCCGCGATTTTCGGGGCGATGGTTACGCCGGCTTCCGGTTGAGGAATTCGCGAGTAGTTGCCCGCCACAATACGCGGCATCCAATTTGTCGCCAATGCCGCCGCGATGAGAGCGAGTCGGTCCTGCAATTCGCCGTATGTCTCGTTCTCTCCGATCGGAGTCCGCTCGATGTGGATGATGTCGCCGGTATCCATGCCGCGATCCATCTGCATCAGCGTCACCCCGGTTTCGGGATCTCCCGCCATCACCGAGCGTTGAATTGGCGCCGCTCCGCGACCCGCGGGAAGAATGGAGCCGTGCAGATTAATGCCGCCCCGCTTGGCGGATTGCAGCAACTTTTCCGACAAAATTTGTCCGTAACTTGCGACAAGTAAGGCATCGAAGGCTTCGGCGGCGATGGACTCGACAAACTCGGCGGCCCGGGCTTTTTCGGGAGTCACTACCGGAATCCCCAGCTCGGTTGCGAGTTTTTTCACTTCGTTCGCCTGCATTTTCATGCCGCGACCGGATGGCCGGTCGGGCTGAGTCACCACCAACGAAACGTGCTCTTTCATGGCGGCCAGGGTGGGCAGAGCGAAACTACCGGTGCCAAAGTAGGCCAGCCGCAACGCTATTCGGCCTCGCCGTCGTCGCCTTCGGGATCCATCCAAATGATGGTTTCCGGTATCACGTGGTCGGTAAAGAGCACGCCGTTGAGGTGGTCAATTTCGTGCTGTACCACCCGCGCCGCCATGCCTTCCATTTCAAACACCATCTCTCGCCCGCGACGGTCTAACGCTTCTACTTCCACGTAGTCAAATCGCTTCACGTCGCCGTACAAACCGGGAATGCTGAGGCAGCCTTCTTGCCCAATCTGCTCGCCTTCGCCGCGAATCAGTACCGGATTGATCAGCGCGGTCGGCTTCATGTCGTTTGGCGCAATGATGATGATCCGCTGCGATATTCCAATCTGTGGCGCGGCAATCCCGGCCCCGTTTGCCTGTTTCATGATGCGCACCATATCGTCGATCATGAAATTGGTCTTCTTGGTGATCTTCTCCACGGGTTTCGCAACCTGACGAAGCACCTCCGCTGGAATCTTCACCACGGGCCGCTCTTTCGTGGTTTCGTACAAATACTTCCACTCATCCGGTACCACAATTTGCATACCCCTCCATTATGAAGTGCGGCTCGAATCGTTGCGGCGAGGGGCTCGGGTAGAGGGGGACTGGTACCCTTAGCGGGTAGATGGCATTAGTACAAGTGATCCCCCTCGGCGGCGTCGGCGAGATTGGTAAGAATTGCACCGTCGTTCGCGAAGGGGAGGACTTGGTCCTCATCGATTGCGGCTTATCGTTCCCAGATGAAGAAATGTTGGGAGTCGATATTGTCGTCCCCGACTTTAGCTACCTCGTCGAGCATCAAACTCTGCTCCGTGGCATCTTCCTCACCCACGCCCACGAAGACCACGTCGGTGGCCTCTCGTATCTCCTCGCCCAGGTGCGCGCCCCCATCTACTGCACCGAATTCACCGAGGCGCTTATCCGTTCCAAGCTGGAAGAGCGACTGCCGAAAGACAGAATCGATATCCGGCGTTTCAAGCCGGGCGATATTATCACCGCCGGGAAACTGTCCGTCGAACCGATCCGGCTCACCCACTCCATCCCCGAGAACTGCGCTATGGCGATTCGAACGTCGCAGGGAATCATGCTGTTCACGGGCGACTTCAAGCTCGACTTTACACCCGTCGACGGAAAGGCCTCTAACCTTGCCCGTATCGGTGAACTTGGTCGGGAAGGCGTGCTTTGTCTGTTCAGCGACTCCACCAACGTAGAGCGTCCAGGCTGGGGTCCAAGCGAGCGAGCCGTTACCGAGGGTCTGCGAAAAGTCTTCGCCGATGCCAAGGGCCGCATCCTCCTCACGACCTTTGCATCAAACATTCACCGGATGCAACAGGTGTACGAAGTAGCCGCGGAACGCGGTCGAAAGGTGGCCGCAGTGGGCCGTCGAATGGAGCAAAACCTCGATATTTGCGAACGACTTGGCTACGTTAAAATACCCAAGGGGACGCGGATTCGTCTCGACGAAATCCATAACTATCCCGACGAAAAGTTGGCCATTTTGACCACCGGTAGTCAAGGCGAGCCGATGTCGGCGCTGGTACAAATGAGCAAGGCCGAGTACGGTCGTCTCCAGATTCGTCGTGGCGATACCGTGATTTACTCTGCCCGACCAATCCCGGGTAACGAAGGAGCCATTTGGCGAACGGTCAATCGCCTTTTCGATCTCGGCGCGAACGTTATCTACGAGAGCAAGACGCCCATCCACGTTTCTGGCCACGCCTACCAAGAAGAGCTGAAGGCGATGATCAACCTCACCAAGCCGTTCTACTTGGCACCGGTTCACGGCGAACCGCGCCACCAGCACATGTATCTGCAGATCGGTGCCGAAATGGGGCATCCCGCGCATCGCATGTTCACGATGAAAGCCGGCGTTCCGCTGTGTTTTGATGACACCAGCGCCTACTTCGGTGAGCCCGTCATCCACGGCGCGATCCTCATCGATAACGGCGGCAACTCGCAGGTCAGCACCGACGTCATCAAGGACCGACTCACCATTGCCAACGAAGGCATGATTATCATCACCGTGGCGATCGACAAGACAAAGGGCAAGATCGTGGGAGATCCCAAGCTAGAGGCGCGGGCTTATTCTGGTAGCGACAAAACGCTGGACACCGCATTCGAGCATGTGTGGGATCACCTCAATGCGCTCACGCCTACGGAGATGAAGGATCTGCTGCGGGTCAAGCACGACATCGCCGATGTCGCGAAGCGACTCATTCAAAAGCGAGCTGGCCTCAAGCCGATGATCGTGCCGGTCATCATCGAAATCTAAGGAACAACGCTACCTTTGTGGTCAGCTTCCTGTAAAGACGAAGGCTGAAACATTAAACCGGTCGGGCCACTTAGTGGCCCGACCGGTTGATGGTTCTTTCTCACCCCCCTGTGGGGGATTGGTGAGCTTACGCTCGGTTCTTTCGCTTCTTAGCGAAGAATGCGAGTCCCGCGCTCATGGCAAAGATGGACATCGGTTCCGGAACCGGGGTCGGAGTGGTTCGCGAAGCGACGAAACCGATGAAGTCCGGGCCCTCGAAGTAGCCGGAATCGTCGGAGAAGTACTGGTAACCGAGGATCTTGGTGCCGTTGGCTAAACCGAAGGCATCGAGGCTTACGCCGATTCCGCCGACCTGCTGCGCGCCATCAATTTCCAGGGTGTCCAGCGTGTAGTCGGTCAGGCCTGCCTGCTGATTTGTGTGGAAATCCATGATGAACGGCTGGCTGTAGCTACCGCCTTCCAAAATTGCTCGCACGCCCAACTTGCTGTTCGCGCCGCGCTCCAGCATCAACAGTTCGGGATCCGACGAGCGGTTCGCGGTAATGTATCCGCCGTTGCCGTACATAAGGTCCAGGGTCCACGCGCGCTCAGCTTCTCCGTCTAGAAGGTAGCCCAGGTTGCTGTGACCGAAAACTTCCGAAAGTTTTGCCGTCTTGCCGGCTTCTCCGCCGAAGGCCGTCGTCTTATCGCCTCGGTCCGGGTTCAGGGCGTAGTCATTCCCCGAAGTGTTCACATCGCGAGGAATAGCCGAGTTCCAACCGTACGTTCCACCATGGGTTCCACCAATGCGAAGGGTTCCATCTTGAAAGTGACCGATTGAGTTGGTATCGAAGGTGGCGCTGCTACCAACAAATTCGGTTGAGATGAACGCTCGGTCGCCGTTTTGAATTCCGGAGCTGTAGAAATTCCTAATCTTGTACGTGGGGGCTGCCGAAGCGATCGTGGTGGCGAGGGCAATGGATGAGGTTAGTACTAAGCTGGTGAGTAAACGCATTGAGAAGATGGTACTGGTGAATTTAGTGCCGAACCGCTCGCTTTCCGTCGCTGTTTTCTACTACCGGGAAGGTCATACATCGCTACGATTAGCGGGATTGCAATTGGTTGAACCGGTAGCTTGCGGTATGGTCATTCCAAATGCGTAGAGGCTATTTGTTTGCCGGTCTCCTGCTCCTGTGCGGGTGCCAAAAGGGAAGCTTTTCCGAAGCCGGTAAGTCCGCTGCCGGGGACGTTATCCGGGTGGCTATCGCCACCGCTCCCACCACCTTAGACCCCGCGAAGGTTCAAGATGTTGACACTAGTGACCTGATACAGAATGTCTACGAGGGTCTGGTCTGTTACGGCGAGGACAACAAGATTCATCCTCAGCTCGCCGATAGCTGGACGACCAAGAACGATGGCAAAACCTACGTCTTCAAGCTAAACTCCACCGCGAAATTTCAAAACGGTACTCCCGTCACGGCGGCCGATGTCAAAGCGTCGCTAGAGCGGGCATGCAACAAAGACGTCGCCTCTTCTACCGCTCCCAGCTACCTCACTGACATTGTGGGATTTGCCGATTGCATCAGCGGAAAGTCTGCGACCCTCTCGGGGGTTCGCGCCGTGGATGCGCAAACGTTGGAAATCGATATCCAAAAGGCGGTTCCGTACTTCCTGGGCAAACTCACTTACCCGTGCGCGTTTGTGGTACCCGCTAGCACACCGAAGACTGAGATTAAGGACGCCAAAGACTGCATCGGTACCGGACCGTATCGAATTACAGAATACGTTCCCGATCAGCAGGTGAGCCTGGAGGCGTTTGCGGACTATCATGGCGGGGCTCCGGCGGTGAAGAAGTACGTGCGGCCGGTGATCAAAGATGCGGGTACCCGCTTGAACAAGTACCGGGCCGGTGAGCTTGACATCCTGACCATCGAGCGTCAAGACCTGGATGCCGTGATGAAAGATCCTAAGCTGGCGGCAGAACGCCGCGACGTTCCGCGCCCGGCTGTCTACTACATCGGCATGAACCAGGCTAAATATCCGCCTTTCAAGGACGTTCGGGTACGCCGTGCCTTCGCGATGGCCATCAATCGATCAGCTATCGCGGGCGATCGAATTCGTTTGCCCGAGGCTAAAGGGTTCATTCCTGCCGGCATTCTCGGGTATCGCGCCGATCTGAAAGGCATCCCGTTTGATCCGACCGAAGCCCGCAAGCTGCTGGCCGACGCCGGGTATCCGGAAGGCAAGGGCCTTCCGCCCCTCAAGATTTTCTACCGAGACGGCCGTCCCGATAGTCAGCTCTTGGCGGTCTCGGTGGTGAGCGATCTGGGCAAGAACCTAGGAGTAAAGGTTCAGCCCCAAAGCATGGAGTGGCGAACCTTCCTAGAGGCGCGAAATCGAAAGGAATTGCCGTTTGTGGGGCTGAGTTGGTATGCCGACTACCTCGACCCGCAAAACTTCCTCAGCTTCCTTCTTCGTTCCGACGCGGAGGAGAATCGGGATGGATACGCGAATCCAAAGTTTGATGCCCTATGTGATCAGGCCGACGTGGAGACCGATGAAGCCAAGCGATCTGCGCTTTACCAACAAGCCGAAGATTTGCTCCTTTCCGACGCAGCGCGCATTCCCGCCTACTTTGGTAAGGACGACATTCTGATCAGCTCGCGACTCGCGGGAGTGCGCACCAATCTGTTTGGTGTGATGCCCATGGACAAGGTGACGATTAAGCCGTGAGAACCCTCGCCGTCTATCCCGGGACGTTCGATCCTCCCACCCTTGGGCACCTCGACGTCATCGAGCGGGCGGCAAAACTTTTCGATAACGTCGTCATCGGGGTGGGAGTAAATTCCGGAAAGACGCCCCTGCTGTCTGCGTCTGACCGAGTTGACGCGCTTAAGGAATCGACCATTCACCTTCCGGGGGTTACGGTCGATTCGTTTACGGGCTTGCTGGTCGATTTCTGTCACCGTAAGAACGCTAAATCGATCATTCGCGGTCTCCGGGCCACCGCAGATTTTGAGTACGAATTTCAAATGGCGATGATCAATCGCCGCTTGGCCGAAGACATTGATAGCGTCTTTCTGATGACCCGGTGGGACTATAGCTACCTGTCTAGTTCCATGGTCCGCGAGGTCGCTTTACTGGGCGGAGACTTTCGCACATTAGTGCCCGCGCCGGTGGTCCCGTATGTGGAAGGCGCGCTATCTCATCGTGCCACAATGAGTTAGTCCTCCGTTTCTCTCAGGCGCGTGGGATGTGATCGAAATGGACATTCTTCGCCTTTTAGACCAACTTGATGAACTTGCCGTAGAGAATCCGCGCAGCATTCTCGGCGTGCTTTTCTGGGGGCTCGATAAAGACGAAATTCGGATGCATATCCAAAAGATCCGGGCGAGCCTTCCGCAAGAAGTAAAGGTCGCGGCGAACACGGCGCGAGACAGCGACCGCATTATTGAAAGCGCCAAGGAAGATGCCCACCTCACGCTCGAGAATGCGAAGAAAGAGGCCGAACGAGTCGTTCAAGAAGCCCGTGCCGAAGGGGACCGCATTCGAAGTGAGGCCCGTATTGAACAGGCCCGGTTGGTGGCGGAGAGCGAAATTCTCAAGCTCAGCAAAGCCCAGAGCGACGAGGTGCGAGCCGGGGCCGAGCGGGACGCACTCCAAATGCGCCGTGGCGCCGAGAAGTATGCCTTCGACGTGCTCAACCAGCTAGAAGGAGTCGTTGGCAAGGTGATGACGACGATCGAACGCGGCAAGTCGGAAATGACCCCGGAGAGCCGAGACCAAACCGCGCCTAGCCCAACTCGGGCCCGCGACAAAGTAAGAGCCTAAAGGCATTCGGGGCTAAGGTGCCCCAAAAGGGTTACCCGGAACCAGGGGCTTGAGCCCACTTTAAGCTCTGGCACAATATTGTCATCAAAGCTGTTTAGTCGGTGGCGAGGCGAGTCTTAAGTAGAGACCGAGGTAAGAAGCAAGAGCGTAGGCCGGGCAAATGCCCGGCCTTTTTTTGTCTGCCACGTTCCAGTTTTAAGACCCCAAATGAACCCCAAAAGGGTTACCCGGAATTGGGGGCTTCGGCCCACTTTAGGGTCTGGCACAATATTGTCATCAAAGCTGTTTAGTCGGTGGCGAGGCGAGTCTTAAGTAGA
>CANFJD010000040.1 GCA_947447315.1 Fimbriimonadaceae bacterium | reverse complement strand
GACTTTGCACGTCGGCGCGGAAGAATGAAATGAGATCTGGCGACTGCACCACGACGGCGCGGGCGCGGGGATAAAAGCGGGTACGTAGCATGCCCCAACTTCGGCTGATGCTCTTCAACCGAGGGTCGTTGCGTTCCGACACGATGATGGGGATGGGGAGCCCAGCCCCAGCCATCAGTACGAGGATATTGGTGACATCCATGAAACTCAGGAGGACGTCGGGATCGGCGTCTTTAAGAGCTTGCCTCAGGGTGCGGACCCGGTTGACGTTGCTGATAGCGGCGCGGATGGGGTTGCCGCCACTGCTGGCACGTAGAGGGATGGTGACGAGCTTAACGCGAGGGTCGGTGGGGACAAAGAGTTCGGCCGTGCTAAGGACAAGCAGAGTGACGCGGTGGCCTTGACTCACCAGGAAATCGGCGATACCGGCCATTACTCGGCTGGCTCCGCCCATGTCCAAACTGCTGATGGCAAGCACCATGTGAAGGGGCTGCGCGTTACTCATCTGGCGGTAATGATGACACGGTCCGCAGCCAGCCCCGTCTGGGTTAGTAGAGCTTGATGCCCGCTTTGTGGCAAGCGACCAGCTTCGACATTGCGTTCGTGTAGTAGGCGATCATAACGCTCGCCGGCAGACTCGTGAAGACGGGGGGAAAGAAGAAAAATAGACAGGAGGCTTTGGCCGCGACCAAAATGATGGACGTCCAAAGCATCGCGGCGTACGATCCCCGCCCCTTAAGAGCCTGGTTGGTGATGATCATGATCGCCATGGCGGGGATAGACCAAACGTAAACCTGCTGAACAGAAATGATCAGGCGAACCGCTTCTTCAGACCCGGCCCGTCGATTGTAGAGAAGGTGGCAAATCGGATCGGACAAAAGCCCCAAAACAATGGTGAGCGGTATGGTCACCGCCATGGCGGCACCGAGATCCTTCCAAAATGCGCGAGGCTTGCTGAGCCGATCCTGCACTTTTGTTTGGCTGTAGTGTCGCCCCAGCACCGCGCTGGCGGTGGTGTTCATGAGGCCGTAGACCACGTCGGGGACGCGAAGGCCGTACATGATGATGGAGACGGCGGCCTCGCCGAGGCGACTGCCGAAGACTTGGTCCATGAGGGGCATGGCTTGGAGCGCCACGCTGGCGTAGGCCATGTTGATGGAATCTTTGTCTTTTTTGGGCTTTAGGTGGGTGAGCTTTGGCTTGGTGAGCATGCCTTCGCGGACGGCGAAGAATATGAGCCAGATGGAGCCGAGAGCGGTGGTGAGTACGTAGGCGACGCTGAGGGCTTCGGCGGAAAGCAACTCGCGAGGAATGCCCACGATGGCGGCGCACATGCCGATGGCGATAACGATTTGGCTTACACCACCCGCGACGTACTTTCCGATGCTAAACAGCGACGTCATCAAAACGTTGTTGTAGAGGCTGAGCGGAATGCTGAGGAGGCATATTGCGAAGCAGATGCTGGTCTGATGTTGTTTCCCGGCATCCCACCCTGGGAGAACTTTGCTCACCAGGAAGGGTGAAAGGGGAATGACCATGAGCACTACCACCAGGCCCAATAGGAACGCTCGGAACGAGTTTTCACTCACGAGGTCTCGCAGTTTTTCGCGAGAGTTTTCCTCGGCCCGTACCATACGGGGCATGAGGACACTGACCTGTACCGCAACGAGGATGTTAAAAACGACGCCCGGAAGATTTATGGCGCTGTTGTAGATGTCGAGCTTGTGGTGGAAGCCAATCATCTGGACGATGAGAACATCTCGAATGAGGCCCATGAGGCGACCCGCCATCGTGACGATTCCGAGATCGATAAATTGGCGACTCAGCTTCATACGCGGTCGGGGATCTCCATCTCCGGAATCTGGGGGGCCACGCGCATCACCGAAAGCATTAAACCAGATTGGTTTGGGCGGTTAAGTTGGCTGCGTCTGGTTTCAGCAATAGTCTTCTAAGCGAAAAATGCCTGAGGTACCATGCCACCGGTTGGCGCATCGCGATGACCGAAGGGCAGGGTCCCGAAAGAATTCATGAACGAACTGAAGCGACAGTGGCGGTTTTTTCGGAGTCGGATGTACGAAAAGCGGATTCGGGATTCCGGGGTGCAGTTCGGAAAGGATTGCCGAATATTTGGAAATCCGGACGAGGTCTTTGGTTCCGATCCTTGGCTAATCACTCTCGGGGATCACGTTTCTATCACATCGGGAGTTCGTTTTGTGACCCACGACGGGGCGGTGTGGGTGTTACGGCACAAGCATAAGCACCTGGATGTTCACGGTCGGATTAAGGTGGGGAACAACGTTTTCTTCGGGATCAATTCCGTGGTTTTGCCGGGCGTGACGATTGGGAGTAATGTCGTCATTGGGGCGGGCTCGGTGGTCGCGAAGGACATACCGGATAACTCAGTGGCGGCGGGGGTTCCGGCGCGGGTGATTACGACAATTGACGAGTACGAAGCACGATCTGTCGCGAAGGGAATGTCGGTGCGGCCACCCGGAAAGGGGCAGACTCCCGAGCAGCGGCGGAAGCAAATTTTGGAACATTTAAACAAGGTGGAAGCAGCCGAAAAGGAGAACGGTTAATGGTTCGAAAACTAAGAAGTATTTACAAGAATTACGTCATCAAGAAGCTAAAGGCAGCCGGAATGCAGATGGCCGACGATTGCCAAGTGTTGGGCAATCCGAACAGCTTTGGCAGCGAGCCTTGGCTGGTAAGTATTGGCAAGGGAGTTACCATTACAGCCGGAGTTCGCTTCATTACTCACGATGGCGCGACAAGGGTGATTAGAAAAAATCCTCGATACGCGAACGTGAAAAAGTTCGGTCGCATCACGATTCACGACAATTGCTTCATCGGAATGGAATCGGTGTTGATGCCGGGGGTTACGATCGGGCCGGGTTCGATTGTGGCGGCGGGCGCGGTAGTCGTGAAGGATGTTCCGCCGGGTGAGGTTTACGGGGGAGTTCCGGCCAAAAAGATTTGCACTGTAGAGGAATACGCGGAGAAGATTTTGGAAACGATGCCGGAATACAACCTGGCCGCCTATAAGCAGGATAAGAAGGCGGAGTTGCTGCGACTGTTTCCTTACCCCTGGTAAGCCTTCTCTCCTATGCATGTTGTTTTTGTGATTAGCTCGTTTAAACCGCTGGTGGGCGGTGGGGAGCGTCAGGCGGAAGAGATTGCGCGGACAATGGTGAAAAAGGGCCACCGAGTCACGTTGCTCACGCGGCGGGTGCAAGCCGATTGGCCGGCGGATGAGGTGTTGCACGGGGCGCAAATTTTGCGGTTGGGTTCGGCCTCCACCAAGGAGTTTGGACTGGAGGCGACGCGATGGATACGGGCGCGTCACGGCGAGATTGACGTGGTGCACGCCCTACAATCTTTCGCCCCGTTACAGGCAGCGACGATGGGGGTTTTGGGAACCAAGATTCCAGTGTTTTGTAGCCCCATGAACGGGGATCGGGAATTGGTTTGGATGACCGGACCAAAGGGTATTTTTAAGCGACTCCTGTATCGCCGAGTGAACGCTTGGATCGCCAAGAGTGAGCCCATCGCGGTTGCACTAGAGAAGTTTGGAAAGCCGCTGTTTCGGATCCCGAACGGCGTGGATAGTGACCAATTCGTTCCTACACCGCGGGCAGTTGGACGTCGTCGAGCGCTGTTTGTGGGGCGGATGCTGAGACCGAAGCGGGTGGATGTATTGCTTGCCGCTTGGCGGGAACTGAAGCCGGATATGAATCTTTGGTTGGCGGGTGACGGCCCGCTTCTCGAAGAATGGAAGGGATTGGGAGATGGAATCGACGGGGTTCAGTTCTTGGGTTTGCGAAGCGATGTGCCAGATTTGATGAAGTCATCCGATTACTTGGTTTTTCCTTCCGACAGTGAGGGGATGCCGAATGCATTGTTGGAGGCAATGGCTTGTGGTTTACCGACCATGGCTTCGGCGGTCGGGGCAATTCCGGCGATGTTAGAAGGCGGAGCGGGACGATTGGTGAAGGAAAACACGCTGGAGGCGTGGCGGGCGGCACTGCAGGAAGTTTTGGGCGACGATCAGGTGGCGTCAGACTTGGGAGTTAGGGCTCGGGTGCGAGTGGAAGAGAGGTATTCGCTGAACTCGACGGTGGATCAGATCCTGGGCGTGTATCGAAAGTTTGGGGCGAACTAGCGCGCGCCCGTGATGAGGTTGGCCCAGGCTTCCATGACGGCGGCGTGGCTGTTGGTGGCTTCGACCCGCTCACGGAGGCCCTGGCTGAGCGTTTCTAGAGCTTCTGGCGTTTGATTCGCCAGCCGCAGCATGGCTTGGGCGAGGGCGGGCGCGTCTTCGATGGGGACGGTGAAGTCGTCGGGATTCACGCTGGTCGGGAGAAGTCCGCGAACGCCGGGCACACGGGTGGAGACGAATGGCGCCCCGATCACCGCGGCTTCGAGGAGGAAGTTGGGAGAGCCTTCCCACCTCGATGAGAGGATGGCGAAGTGGACCTTTGGCCACAGGTCGGTGAAGTTTTTGATGAAGCCGAGGAATTGGACCGAATTTTCGATTTGTAAGCTGGTGACCTGAGCTTGCAGATCGGAGAGCAGGGGACCTTCGCCGGCGATGAGGAGCTTGTCCTCGGGTCGGGATTTTATGTAGATCGCCCAGGCATCCAGAAGCGGTTCCAATCCTTTGGCGGTTATCAATCGACCGGCGAAGAGCCAGGTGCGGCCATGGTCCAGATCTTTGGTAAGGAAGGGAATGCGTTCGGGCAGAACGGGCGGGAGGGCGTTGGCGATGACCCCGGATTTACGTTCGTCGATCAAGCCCAGTTTGGCAAAAGCAGCGCGAGACTCTTCGCTGTTGAAGTTGGCGACGTGCTCTCGAGACCGCGTGAGTCGCAGGAAGATTTGACGGGCTTTGGGGACCTTTGAGGTGCGGAATGACGTGATGATCCGAGTTTTCAGGCCCCAACCGTAGATCAGGCGTCCCATAAAATTGGCGGGGATGGTGAAGGTGATCAGCGCGTCCAGCTTTTCGTCGCGGCAGATCTTTCTCAAGATGCGCCAGGACTCGATCTGGGAAAGGCGACTCTTGGAGTTGGAGAGACGGCGGATATCGGGAAATACGGGTTCCGGTTCGGACTCGGATGGGGGTATTAGGGCAATGGCGATGGGGCGTCGGCCCGCGGAAATTTCTTGTTCTAGGAGCCGAGCGGCCTGGCGTTCGGCACCACCCACGGGAGAGAAATTGGTGCACAGAACGCCGATTCGGTAGGACTTTTCGGGGTTCGTCATCTTCGCCCAGATTATTACGGGTTTATCGGCAGATATGCGCGGTAAGTCCCAAATTTCGCGGCTGGTTTAATTGCCAAGTTCTACAATATACGCGGTCGATTGACCGTAAAAATTCATGATCTCGATCCTCGCTGCTTCGATCTTCATTGCTCCTCTTCGCGCGACTGATCCGGTGACCAATGATGCTGATGATCCGGCGATTTGGCGCAATCGGAGGTTTCCGGAGCGATCTTTGGTTCTTGGCACCAACAAGGTGAAAAAGCCGGACGGCGCGATCTATGCTTTCAACCTAAAGGGGAAGACGGTGCAGGTGGTGCGTAACGTGGACCGTCCGAATAATATCGACGTTCTTTATGATCTGTCGACGCCACGAGGGTTTATGGATCTGGCGGTGGTTTCGGAGCGAAAAGCGGGTCAAATTCGGATTTTTGGGATTGACGCGGAAACCGGAAAGCTGAGCGATGTGACCGGGAAAACCGCCGTGGTGGGTAAAGGGCTAGAAGGGGTGGGAGAGCCGATGGGGATTGTGGCTTTCCGACGCGGTGGTCGCAGTTTTGCGGTGGTAGCTCCGAAGTCAGGTCCGGCGGATGGGTACCTGGAGGAATACGAGCTGTTGTACAACGGCCTTACAAACCGGGTGGATGCTCACTTCCGGCAGCGTTACGGCGCCTATTCGGGCAAGAAGGAGATTGAAGCACTGGCTTAAGATTCGGCGACGGACACCATTTACTATTCCGACGAGCAGTACGGAAACCGTCGGGTACCACGGTCGGGTAAATCGGACGCCGGATTCCGAATCAATGCTAATTTTCGTTTGGACCACGAAGGGCTAGATTTTTGGCGACTCGGCAACGCCCCTGGCTATCTGGTGTGCACCGATCAATTGCCCAAAGCCAGTGTTTACCGAGTTCACGATGCCAAGACGATGGCGGTGAAGGGCCAATTTTCGGTTGGCGCAGATTCGACAGATGGCATCTGTATCGATGGCCGTCCGTTGGGGCCAGAGTTCCCGCGGGGGCTAATGGTGGTGATGGACAGTGTCAATAAACGATATCTATACGTAGACTGGAGGGACGTGGAAGAAAAATTGGGATTACCGCATCCTTTGGGCCGTCACCAGTCGCCCGGGAAGGATCGTTTATAAGGCATGCCGGGTTCATTGCAGGTTGGGGTCATTGCGGGAATTCCGATACGTATTCACTGGTCGTTGCCGCTGGTTTTTTTGTACGTGGCCTGGCAGGCGGAATCTGCCGGAGCCTACGGCTATATTTTGGCGGGATTGGTTTTCAGTTGCGTTCTTCTGCATGAACTGGGGCATTCTCTCACGGCTCGGCGCTACGGCTTGGCGACTTCTAGCATCACGCTGACCTTCATTGGTGGCTTGGCCATGCTGGAAGGGCGTCCGACCCCAAAGCAAGAATTTTGGATTGCTCTTGCGGGCCCGCTGGTTAATATCACGATCTCGGCTGGCTTATTCCTCTACATGCTTGTATCGCCAATCGAGTACTCGCTAGATCTGGTGAGTTCAAAAAATCTGGTGGTGAGCCTGTTTTGGGCGAACTTGGTGATCGGCGGCTTCAATTTGATTCCGGCATTTCCGTTGGACGGCGGCCGAATTATTCGCGCGATACTTTCCATGGCAGCCGGAGAAGATGCGGGAACCCGGGTGAGTGTTGGCATTGGTCAAGCGATTGCGGCCGTGATTTTTGTGACCGGACTGGTGCTTCCAGAAGTTTCGCTAGTCCTCATCGGACTGTTTGTATTCTTCGGTGCCAGTGCAGAATTGAACCGCACCACAACGCTGTCGGCTCTAGCCGGAAGATCGGCTCGAGAGGCCATGATGACCTCGCTGTTTACGCTGAATACGGGCGATTCCGTTGGCCGAGCGGCGGAAATTTTGCTTTCTAGCAGTCAGTCGCAATTTCCGGTTCGGTCCGGTTCGGAGACGGTGGGAATCATCGGGCGGGCAGAGATTGCCGGCGGTTTGCGCAAAAGCGGCACGGAAGCCTACGTGGCGGAATTTATGCGTCGGGAATTCCCGCGGGTGGATGCCATCGAAGAGTTGGGACGGTGCGCGGAACTGTTGTCGGCGGCTTCACCGGTGCTGATCGTGGAAAGTGAGGGTCAGTTAGTGGGAATGATTGACAAAGAAAACTTGTCGGAATTCCTGATGCTTAATGACCTCGAATCTTCTCGGCGATGAATCGATGGATGCCGTCGATGAATCCGCGGGATAATGGCTCTGTCATACTTGCCGGGATGTCCGAGACCGTTTCTGACGCCGTGACGACTGACGCGCGATTGCGGCTGACTCCCGAGGTCGCCAATACTCTCGCTGCTCGTTTCGACACGCCGCTTTACGTTCTGGATGAGGATTCGATTCGCGGCCGAGCCCGAAGGTACCGGGCGGCATTTGCGGCGGTTTGGCCACGCACCGAATTGGCCTTCGCGAGCAAGGCCAACAGTACGCTTGCGGTGCTGAAGCTCGTCCACCAAGAAGGACTTTCCATTGATGTTGCCAGTATCGGCGAATTGGCGGCGGCGATGACCGCGGGCGTGCCGGCGGCAGACTTCCATTTCCATGGAAACTACAAAAAGCGGGAGGAACTGGAACGCGCCTTAGGCCTGGGGATCGGGATGGTCATGATTGACAATTTCGAAGAGATCCAGTTATTGGCGACCATGAATCGCCGGCAAACTCAGTTTGCGATTCGGCTTTCACCGGGGGTAGATCCGCGTACCCACCAGAAGATTTCCACGGGCCAGGCGGACACGAAGTTTGGCTTCAACATCTCAGACGGAAGCGCCGAGGAGGCATTGCGTCAATGCCGCGTGGCGGGCATTCAACCGATTGGCTTTCACTGTCATGTTGGCAGCCAGCTGCTAGACCCCGAGGCCCAGAGAGCGGGGGGTGAGCAATTAGCCCGATTTGCGGTCGAGATGCTTCAGAAGCTGGAATACCGCGTGAGCTACCTAAATATTGGGGGCGGACTGGGGGTTCGTTACCGCTCGGAAGATGCGCCGATGGCGATGGAGGAATACTGTCAGCTTGTCACGGCGGCGGTCGTTGAGCCGCTTCACGAAGCGGGATTTGATACCTCGGAGTTGATTTTGGCGCAGGAGCCGGGGCGGGCGATTGTCGCCGAGGCCGGAGTAACGCTGTACCGAGTGGGATCGGTGAAACGGACGCCGGTGAGGACCTTTGTGGCGGTGGATGGTGGATTGAGTGATAATCCTCGGCCCGCTCTGTATCAGTCACCGTATGAGGTCGAGTTGATTCGGGGAGATGACCGGGACCATTGGGACATGGTGGTAGACGGTCCAGGGGCAGCATTTGGGGTTCCGTTACCGACCAAAGTCACAATTTCGGGGCGCCACTGCGAGACCGATGAGCTTTTCCGTGATGTAGAGCTGCCGGGCGACGTAAGAAGCGATGATTTGATTCAAGTCTTTACAACCGGCGCGTACAACGCCAGCATGGCCAGCAATTACAATCGGTTTACACGTCCCGCCACCGTATTGCGGCGAGTCTCGGGAGAGTTTCAGTTAATTCAGAGGCGCGAAACGGTGGAAGAGACGTTTGCCCGCGAGCTTCTGCCGGAGGATTTAGGCTAAATGGGCCACGTACCCGTAACCGACATGATCGCGATGATCGTGGTCATTTTCTTTGGTATTGGCCTGCACGAGTATGCGCACTGTAAGTTCGCCGATATGGCGGGCGACCCCACGCCGCGGGCTTACGGGCGAGTCACGCTGAACCTCGTCAAGCACTTTGATCCGATTGGCAGTTTCATGATTTTGTTCACGGTGATGAACGGCTTCGGTTTTGGTTGGGGACGGCCGGCGCCGATGAACCCATCCCGAATGCGCGATCCACGATGGGATTGGTTCACCGCGGTGGCGGCGGGGCCCATCTCCAACCTGCTACAGGCCACGATTTACGCATTTCTCTTCCGGCTATTAATGCCCAACTTGCACGGATCCCCGGGCACGGTGACCGATTTCCTGGCGGCCCTCATTTTCTACGGGGTTGCCATCAATCTGGGGTTGTTCTTCTTCAACCTCATCCCATTCGGGCCGCTGGATGGTCACTGGTTGGTGGGATTGTTGATGCCGGAAAAGCAGCGTTGGCAGTGGTTTCAGTTCAATCAAAAAATCGGGACATTCGCACTTTTCGGCGCGATCCTCCTGATGCAGGCTCTCAACATCAGCCTGATGGCGGGCCCGGTGGCCTGGGCCTTCCAACTGCTGACGGGTTTGCGGATCGGATAGTCGTCAGGGGTTTTGTACCGTGGTGTTCCACTCCATCCGTTCGGCACGGGCGTGGCTGAGGAGAGTTCCTGATACTTTCACGGGGCCGCGCGGGATGCCACCCGGAATCTTGATCATGAGTTGCGATTTGATGCCCGTGATTTGGGTGACGCTGGCTCCGGGGGCACCGATGACTTCGACGGGCTTCTTGCCTCCGAATTTTACGCGGAGGTGGATCTTGCCGATGCGCACGTTGAGATCGGCGCGGTCGGCATCGGGAAGGGTTTTGCCCGCGTAGATGGATTCATCCATAAAATCCATCGCGATGAGGCCGACGTAGAGATTGCCGGCGTCTTGACTCAACAATAGATCGGCGAATCCGCTGGTTTTTGGCGGCACCGTCCCAGTGGGCTTGATCCAATCCTTCAACGATGCGGTAACCGATTTTGGGGCCGGGGGGATGGAGGGCACGGAGATCGGCGGCCGATCACCGTGGCCAGCTCCAAATCTTTGCCGGCTGAAAACTCCATTCAGTTCCGCGTAAGGAACGCCGTGGATGTCGACCAAGCCCATGTTGTAATTTTCGCCATCGCCGCGACCGTGGGTGGGTTCATCGTAAAATTGGAACCAGTGCGCACCAATGACGTACGGTCGTTTCACGAGCGCAGTGAGATAGTTGTTCACCGCGTCGGCCCGTTGCCTTTGCGTTTCGACGACTGGGAAGCCACCACTGGAGTTTTTGTTGCCGCTCCGATTTTGGTTGGCGGCCATGTAGAACTCGGTGATGAGAACGGGCTTTTGTGTGATTGAGTAAAGCGAGTCTAGGAAAAATCTTGACGTGTCGCCATTATTCCACTCGGCTCCGTAGTTGGTGGAGATGACGTCTACGTACGGTTGGGCAGCTTTGGCAACGTTTAGGTAGTAGAACTGGGCGTAGCGATCGCCGAGGATGAGGTGCCGAGAATCGTACTTGCGAATGAGACGATTCATCAGCCGGTAATAGTGCCGGGTGAGGTGGGTTTGCCAGGCGATGACGGCCTGCATGCCACTGGTAGCGGCGCGAAGCGTCAGAGATCCGTCAAGGGTGTCGAACGACGTGGCCTTGGTGTCCCAGTCGTTGAGCAGGTTGCTAAATTGGTCTCGATAGTAGGAGCGGAGGATGCTTACAATTTCCTGCTTCCCGGCCGAGGAATTTGGTAGGGACAGATAAGAAGTGAAAAGACTTTCTCGCCACCATCCCAACTCATTGTCGGAAAAATAGCCGATGAGACCGGGCAGATCTTTTAGTTTGGAGATCTGGTCTTTGGCCGCCTTGTCCATGATGGCGATGTTGGCGGGGTCGAACAAATCGTTGTACGGCGCTTTGGCGTAGGCACCTAGGTGGAGGACCGGCGTGAATGGCATGCCCGGGAAGTACTCCTGATCGCTCCATCCGCCCAGGGTGTTGAACGGTTGGAGTTGCTTCTTGGCGACCTTAGCCCAAGCCGTTTTGGAGCCGTAGAGCGCCGGGCCGGAATAGCCGGGATTTTTGGGGTTGACGCTATCCTCACCGGGGCCGGTGCAGCACACTCCGAGCGACCACATGCGCTCGCCCGATGGCTTTATCAGCCACCAGATGCCATCTTGCGGTTTGACGCGAAACCCTGGGGTTTCGGCAGCCGGAGCAGCAATTGCGGACATCGCGATGAGGGTAGTGATCATGTTACGGTCGACCTTTGGGGCCACCGGGCTGAGCAGGTCCGCCAGGACCTCCAGGACCGCCAGCCATTTTGCCGGATTTCGCTTCGATGAGCTTGCGGGCGGATTGCTCGCTGCCCATGGAGACTTCATCGACGAGGTACTTCTTATCGGCATCGGAGACTTTGCTCCAATCGCCGCCGCTGTCTTTAGCGATTTGTTCGATGCGGGTGCCGGCCACTTGCTCTTTCTGAGAAAGACCGTCGTCTCCGCCCTGGTTGCATCCAACCAGGGCAAGAACGACGGCGGCAATCAGTCCAAGTTTAGGATTGATTTTTGCCATTTTGATTCCTACGGAGCGGAGGCCGGGGCGGGATTGATGATCCAGCGGGCCGGGTCGCGCAGCTCGCCGGGCTTCAAAGACTTCGCGCTGCCATCGCTGAACGCGAAGTTGGAGCCACCGCTAAACTTGCGCCATCCGGGATAGACCTTGTCGGACGGAACGGAAAGGGTGAGAGCATCAACCACGTACTGCTCGGTGACGCCGTTTCCGGTGTAGCACCAGTCAATCTCGCTGTTGTTCCATTCGCCGCATCCCCAAACGCCGTCGAGGAATTCCTTGAAGCCACCGGCCAGAAGAACGATCTTGCTGGGTTCGGGAGGAGTGGTGGTGCTGGTGGTGGTCACCGTTTGGGTGCTGCCGTAGAACGGCGGCATAGACGGAGCCGCCGGCATGAGGCCCTGGGGGTTACTGACGCCGAACATGAAGTAGGCCGGGGTAACGGCGTTCGCCATGAGCGACTGTGGGGCCAGGGTGCGCGAAGCATCAATGCCGTAGTAGGCCGTGTCGTGGGCCATGGCGATGGAATCGGCAGGCGACTTATACAGCGCGGTGGACTTTAGGTAGGGGTACACGCCGTACTTGCTGGACCAGGAGTACGAGTTGGAATAGGGCGTGGAGAAGGTGACGTCGAAGAAGTACGAGAGCGGATAGACGTCGTCGCTGTCGTTGGTGTAGATGAGGATGCCGAGGGCAGTTTGCTTGATGTTGCTGAGGTCCGACGCTTTTTTGGCGGCGAGCTTGGCTTGGGCAAAGACGGGGAATAGGATGGCGGCCAGGATCGCGATGATCGCGATGACGACCAGGAGTTCGATGAGGGTGAATGCTCGAGATTTTCGAGCGGCGGTTGCTAGATGATTCATGATTTTTCTTCGTTGAAAGGAAGGGGTGCGGCCGGGGCGGCGTTTGCGCCGCATGATTGACGAACGGTGAGGGAAACGGGCAGAACAACCTGCTCTGGAAAATCGGTTTTGCCATCCAGCAAGTCGATGAGCATGCGGGCGGCGAGAGCGCCCATTTCGGGAATCGGCATGCGAACGGTGGTGAGCGCGGGCTGGGTCATGGTGGCGAACCAGGTGTCGTCGAAGCCCACAATGGCGATATCGTCGGGGATGGTGCGGCCGCGGGCTTTAATGGCGCGCATGGCACCTTCGGCACACAGGTCGTTGGCAGCGAACACGGCGGTGGGGCGCTGGGCCGGCGGGAGGTCTAGTAGTCGCTCCATGACCGCTTGGCCGCCGGACCAATCGAAACCGGCGTTGATGACCCAGGGCTCGTATCCGGCGGCGGTCATGGTGTCGCAGTAGCCCTGTTTGCGGGGGGCGGTGGTGACGGCATCTTCGTTTCCGCTGAGGTGAACGATACGGCGATGTCCTAACGATAGGAGGTGTTCGGCGGCGAGGCAACTGCCCCGGTAGTCATCGGCGTTTACGGTGAGCCCGCCGTCTTCGAATGGCCGGAGCAGGCTGACGAAAGGCATGCCGATGGTTTGGCATCGCCGGATGATTTCACCGTGCCGCGGAGGCATTACGAGTACCATGCCGTCGACGCGGGAATCTACTTCGGCGATGCGACTTGGCGATGTGTGTGGGTCGCCGGATTCTTCGACGGCGGTGTAGAGCATAGCGTTGTAGTGGGCGGCTACTACTTCGCGGAGGATGCCGTTCATGGCTTCTTGACAGAACGGGTTCTTGTCGAAGAATGCGTCGGTGTACGGAAGCATCAGGCCGATGACTTGGGATCGGCCAGTGGCGAGGCTCTTGGCGACGGCGTGGGGGACGTAGCCGATCTGGGCGGCGGCATCTCGGATGCGTTGGCGGGTGGCGTCGCCGACGCGGATGCCCTTGGTTCGCGAGCCGTTCAGCGTCGCCGATACGGCGGCAGGGGAGGCGTTGGCCAGCCGGGCAACGTCGCGAATGGTTACCGCCATGGTCTGGGGTTGCGCTCCTCGCTGGGGTCATCGACTTTGATGAACCGGTTTATCATGCCGATATTATACACACGAATCGGGGTTTTGGGAAGTGGTGGCCAATAATTTTGTCTCCGTTCGGGTCCCGAGACAAAAAAAGGGTTGCCAAACGAACGTCTGGCAACCGATGTTATTTTTAGGATGGATGGTTAAAGCGGTTCAAAAGGCTTTATCAACCGGATGTGGCTGAGGGGGAAGAAGAGCACGTCGTGCTCATTCTTTCGGATTTGGAGGAAGTTGCCAGCGGCGGCTTCCAAGACGCCGACGTCTTGACGCTCCTGTCCCGCGCCTTGGAGACTGAAGACGGTGACTTTCTTGCCGATCAGCGGGTGCAGAAGTTCCACCCCGCCATTCTAACACTTTCGGCGGGGTTTGGGCTAGTTTGGACCGACTTGCCTTATCGGTAGAGCGTCTTTCCAACCGATAGGAGGTCGGTGGCGGCTTGGACTACGCGTTGCTTCATGCCAGCCTCGGCCTTCTTAAGGAAGGCGCGGGGATCGTAGACCTTCTTGTCGCCCATTTCTCCATCAAGGCGGAGGACGCCGTCGTAATTTTTGAGGATATGATCGGCGACGGGGCGGGTGAAGGCGTACTGGCAATCGGTATCGACGTTCATTTTTACGACGCCGTACTCCAGGGTTTCGTGAATCTCTTCGAGCAGGGAACCGGAACCGCCGTGGAAGACCAGGTTCATTTGGGTGGCGTCGCCGTACTTGGCTTTCACCGCGGCCTGACCGTCGCGGAGAATCTTGGGCGAAAGCTTT
>CANFJD010000039.1 GCA_947447315.1 Fimbriimonadaceae bacterium | reverse complement strand
TCATTGCGGTAGGGACGCCGCCTGGTGCAGACGGTACACCCGACCTGACGGCGGTTCGTGCCGTCGCCGCGGGGATTGGGCGAAGCATCACCAAACCGACGGTGATTGTCAATAAGTCAACCGTACCGGTTGGTTCGGGTGAATTAGTTGAGAGCTTGATCGTCGCTGCCGGAGCGGATCCTTCGATGGTCAATGTCGTGAGCAATCCAGAATTCTTGCGCGAAGGGTCGGCGATCCACGACACGCTGAACCCAGATCGGATTGTCATTGGCGCCAAGAATAAGGATGCAGCACAGAAGCTGGTGGAACTGTATTCCACTCTAAATGCCCCTACCTTGATCACAGACCTAGAATCGGCCGAGCTCATCAAGTACGCAAGTAATTCGTTTCTTGCCCTCAAGATCTCGTTCATCAATGCAATGAGCCGAATTTGTGAGCTGGCTGGCGGCAATGTAGAGGACGTCGCCAAGGGAATGGGACTCGATAAACGGATCGGTAACCAGTTCTTGCAGGCTGGTCTCGGCTGGGGAGGAAGTTGTTTCCCGAAAGATGTTTTGGGCACCATCACCGTTGCCGAAACTCTGGGATACGACTTCGCGCTCCTGAAAGAAGTCATCGATATCAACACGGATCAAACGCTTAACTTCGTACGCCGCCTTTCTACAAAGATCGATGGATTTGAAGGCAAACAAATCGGAATCATGGGGCTTGCCTTCAAGCCAAACACCGATGATATCCGAGACGCCAAATCGTTGATCATCATTGATGAGATCCTGAAAGCTGGCGGAAAAGTGGTTGCCCATGACCCCATCGCTGCGGATTTGGTTGCGCAGCAATTTCCTCAGGTTGACTATAAAGACAGCGTCTACGATGTGAGTAACGGAGCGGATGCCCTGGTATTAGTCACTGAGTGGAATGAATATCGACATCTAGACCTGAAGCGGCTAGCGGCACAAATGAAGAGTGCCATCCTCTTTGATGGTCGACGATGCTACAAGAAGGAAGTAGCCGAAGCCGCTGGCTTCGAGTACTATACGATCGGTAGCCGCTAGGTTCGGAATCTCTCCGACGCGGAACCAGCTCACACAAACAGTCGTGGTCAGCGGTTAAGTTCGCTGGCCACGCCTCAATAACAAGAGCCTTTCTGCGATTCCTACCGCTTGTAAATGTCTGCGTTCACCCGCCTGAACATCGCGACCATTTCCGCGTAAGGCGTGTCGGTGACATCGCAGAGTCCCCAATTGCCGTTGTTTCCGTCCTTATAGCTCCCAGTTACAGGGTCGTCATAGAGACGGAAGAAGTGCGCACCGACGCAGTTTTTGTTGGCAATGGCCTGGCGCAGCACGTACTCTACGACATCTGCCCGCTCCGCCTGGCTGTCCACCATTGCACTTGATACACCGACGGCAAAGTTATTTCCTCGGGCACAGGATGCACTGTATTCGCTGAGATAGAATGGGAAGTCGAATTGATCCAGTAACGCAAGATCTGAGTCGAGGGATTTTGCATAACGATTGAGACTGATCACATTTACGTTGTCTTTCATGCCGGTGATAAGGTCGGCACTGAGGTAATCCATTTTGGAGCCCAAGTACATGTGGTTGAGATCGTATTTTCGGATGGATTGCTTCCAAAGCGTAAAGTACTTCTTCGCCACAGTCACCACGAACGCATGCATGTCATCCACAAAAGCGGCATTCTGCACCGACACGGCGGACGGCAACAAGAATGGCCCCCAACCAGTGTAGGCTGTGCCCCACGCGGTATTCAGGTTTGCAATAGTGGAATATTTGTTCTTAAGAGCAGTAGCAAAAGCTGCTTTAATTGCCCAAGTATTTCCGTCCAATTTTAGTACCGAGATGGGCATGTCGATCTCGCTGCCCTGGGTCCGAAAGCCGAGCTCGTTGTCCGTGGTATAGCCAATCAGATTCACGTTAGTATTTAGGGAATACCGAGCCACCAATTTGTTAATTTGCGGATCGATTGCTGCCGGGAAACCCGCATCAAATGGGTCCACCATCGTTTTGGTTGAGTTCTGAACCGCGAACCGCTTAGCAGACGGGTCCGTCACCAATTCGACCGTGAATGGTCGATTCGGCACGCTCCACATGATGTAGTCGACATAGCAACCGGTGGTGTTGAATCCCCACTTCAGCTGACGATTTGCCGCCGTTGCCGCCCACTGAGTGGACGTATCTCCATACTTATTAAAGATATTGGCTCCCGTAAAGTCGTACGTGGTTATGTCAGCGCCATTCCACTGGGCCGGGTCCAAGAACGGCGCTTCCAGATCCTTCGGTTGCGGCAGCCAACTAAACATATATTCCCTACCGGTAACACGAGTCGGGACGTTTGTCGCCGTAAGCCCACCCAGACCACTAGAAAAGAAAAGAAGTCCGTCCGGCGCGAGAAAATACCACTTGTACTTGTACTTGGCCAGTTTAAAGTAGCCAGACTGGTTGGTCATGTTGGGACCAGTTTTCCAGCTACCGATCTCAGTGCGATCGGTATATGGTGTTGCAGCGGAGAGCTGAGCCGCCTCACCCGCAAGACGGCTCGTGAGGTCGGAAATAGAGGCGACCTTTCCCGGAACGTTTCCCCAAGTGCGCTGCCCAAACCGATCAACCGTGCCGGTTAAGACACCTAACCAGGAAAATGTGGGTGACATTCGGATGTTGTCGAACGCCATCGTAGCCGCCAATGCTGGTTTCCGAAGATAGATTCCGATTTTACGAATCTGGCTGAGGTTGAACGTGGCTGGAATCGACGCTTTCGACAGGTTCAGTCCATTCAAGTACAGTGGCAGACCGCGCAACCCGTACTGAGCTGGCGTATCCTGGTTTAGTACCAATGCGCACGGACGCGTCTCCCCCGGTTTTACGTCAAAGTAAGTCTCTAGCTTGACCCCAGCGGCATCGGTAATCAAAAGATTGAATCGCTGGATGACGGAGCCGAAGTTGGTCGCATCAATACCGATGAGCCCTGCGGTCGAAAAGTCGGCCGGTTGAGCAAATACATAGTTAAAAGCTGGATAGGCGGTTGGAGCAGCGTTAAATGACGCTAAAACCGCGAAAGCTCCATCGGTAACTCCTTGCGTCGACTGACTGACCGTCGCCTGCGTGGTTTCCAGCGTTGGCTTGACGAAGTCAGAGGGCGACTCGAACGAAAGGATCGTTTGAGCATGGGCCATACCCACGAGCGAAAAAAGCGAAATAAAGGAGCACCGATACCAGCACATGCCTGCATTCTACAAATATCTATGACACTTTAATCAGTGACACCCAAAAATTAAACCTTTTGTGCTGAATATCGCTAAAATGATGGTGTGCTTTAATTTTGATTTCAATTAACGCGAAAATTGGTAATGGTGACAAAAAAATCCCAGTCGCTGAGACTGGGATGAGAGGAAGGGGCCGGTGATATTAACCCTCAGAGAGAGTTGTCGGAAGATTTGTAGCTGGCATCCAGGAACTCACCAATAAACTTCGCCAGCTCTTCTTCTGTTGTTGTCGAATTCAGCGCGATAAATCTAAAAAAGGTGCCGGTTTGAATGGTGCCTTGGCGTAGCTCACTCAAGAACAAGTCGTTCATGAGTGGAATCGGAGCGTCGGTAAAGCCCGATGGGCCACGATACGTGTATGCTGCCATCTTTTCCGACCCGTTGTAGCTCACTTTGATGAATGTAACTGGCACCGTCCCCCGGGTGGCGGTCTCTATATTCTTCACTCGTTGTCCAATCAATTCGCTACCCTGCGATTGGAAACAGACTCGTGGATCATGAAAACTATCCGCGTTGTTACTGTGAATGACCACGGTATCAAACTGCGCCTTCCCGTTGTCAAAAACTCGGCACACTATGCCGTACGGATTGAGCGTCTCGTACGTGATCGGGTCCATCTTGTAGCTCTGCTGAGGATTTTCTGACCCGCGGAAATCATAATCCGCCACCTTGGTCGGAACCCTCTTTTCCATCCACGCTTCGTCCCGATTGAGTCCGATACGCGGGGTGAATGTCGCCGCCAGTCCGACGCCCAACATCAGTGTCCCCAGAATGCCAACCGCTAACTTAAAGTTCATGTTCTTTTCAACTTAGCCCGATTCAAAGACAGTTCCAGGGTCCTACTTCCAACCTAGGGCCCGGCAAACCTTTTGAAGAACGATGAAGCAGATAATGAGCGACAGGTAGCCGCTGTAATCGTGGAACTGGTGGCCCGCTTCGTCGCCATAAGAGTTTCCAACCATTCCGATCATCGCAATCCGCAATCCGTTCGTAAGAATGGCTAGCGGGAAAATGAAAATTGCCAGAAACAGATTTGCCCACCATTTGAGGTCAGCGATCAGAACGAAGAACACCATCAGCGCTCCCAGCGATATCATCAGCTTCAAGCCACTACAGGGCGCGCCGACGTTCATTTGGAAATGGCTGAGCATGATGGTGGTTGCGTCAGCCTCATAGATGTCGTATCCCAGCACCTTCAGAACCTGTACCGACATACTGCTAGAAATGACCTGCATCGGCTGAGTGAACTTGTCGATGATTTGCGTCCACACCGGCAATGCAAAGAATAAGTAGAGCGTGGCGGGGAGTGCGGCCCATGCAATTCTCCACCCGGCGACCGAAGCAACCGTGAGACCTACAGCGAGAACGAAGGCTCGCGACATCATCGTATCATTCGATGTCCGACTGGCAACAAAGGCGACGTAGCAGATGGGGAGCACTAACACCATCGCTAGGATGGAGGGCTTTATCGCGATGGATTTGAGTCGGTCCCACTTATGAATGAGCACGTAGCCCGCGAGGAAAGGCACCAAGACACCGTGACTGTAGGCTGAATCATTCTTGAACCAGAGCCCAGGCAAGGTTTTCAGCAACGGCCAAAAAACGAAGCCGATAATGACAGCCAGCACCACCGAGTACGGGAAACCTGCCGCACTGGTAATTTGACTGTAGTCAAATTTTTTTGCTGCCCCCTTGACTTCGGAAGATACCGTTTCCGGCGTGATAGGTGCTACTTGTTCCAATTTTATTTCCGCCGACGTAATCCTCTCCAAAGAATAACACATGCGATAATCCCATTGTTCCTGCGCGGGGGCAGGCGGAGTGTCACGCAAATCGGCATCTTCACCTGCCAGACGCCGAAGGTGAAACCAAAGTTGCCCAGATCTTGTCTTGATAAAGGAGACAATATTACGGTGCAAGCCTCCCGAGAGGTAGCCTTACGTCTCCCATCAATATGGACACGACACGCGGACAAGGCACAGAATCCTCCTTTAAGGACTTAATCGGGATCATCTGGAGACAGAAGTGGGTGCTGGCAATCACGCTGGCAGTCGCCCTCACGCTTGCCGTCAGCTTTACATTTATAGTACAGCCCATGTTCCAGAGCTTCGTGCGCGTGGTTCTCCAGGGTCGAACTAACTCTTCGCAGATGTTCCAAGACCGGAACGATCCTTTGGCCCAGTTAGCACCGCTCCCCGCTGACGACGTTCCCACTCAGATTGAACAGCTTCAGAGTCAAAGCATTTTAAGAGATGCGTTGCAGAAGGTCGTAGCGGCGGATCCTTCTCTAACCCCGAAGAGCGTAGAGGATGTGTCCGTTACTGCCCGCCAAATCGGTCTCACCAACAGTGTCGAAGTCTTGGTGACCTCGCCCAAGGACATTCTTTCCCAGCAGATTGCCGACCAAATTCCAGAATCATTTAAAGAAGCCATCCAGGCCCGAACCTCGGAAAAATTCAATCAAGGCGTCAATTTTGTTGGCGGGCAGCTCAGTAAGCAGCAAGACGATCTGATTCAAGCCGAAAAGGATTTGGACGCTTTCCGGAAGTCCAAAGGGCTCTCCGCATCGCCCACGGAAGCCAGCGAGCGGTCGGCCCAGAACCTAACCGCCGAACAACAGTTAACCACCTCCCAGGCTGATTACCAGGCTGCGAAAGAATCGTACGACTCCCTTCTTGCGGCCCGAAAGCTGCTGCCGGCCCGCGTTCCCAATGCCACAATTCAGGAAAACCTTACGGAAAAGCAACTGGCTCGGCAGCGCATTTCCGATCTGGAAGCCAAACGGCAATCATTGCTGATCAGCTACCAACCAAGTTCTCGGGAAGTGCGGGAAGCCGATGCGGAACTGGCGAAAGCCCGCGAATACTTGCGAAACCTGCCCAAGGTACTCGACGACCAAAGGACCATCCGGAACCCACTGCTTGACAGCTATGATCAGCAGATTGCGTCGGCGAAGGCCAATTTGGAAGGCGCCTCTGCCCGCGTCGCTGAGCGCAACGCAAACGTACTGCAGATGCGCAAACGAGTTGATGATTACAGTGCCTACGTCGCCGATCTATCTCGATTGCAAAGAGACATTGAATTGAAGAGTGCGAGTGTGGCTCAGTTGACGTCGCAGCTAAATACCCTCAAGCTGTATATTAACCAAGTTTCCAACCCCATCACCGTCATCCAAAATCCAACGAACCCGGTGAAGAGTCGGCCGAACCCGCCGCTTTACATTGCGATCGCTTTGTTCGTCGGCACCATCATGGCTGGTGCCATCGCTTTGGCCAAGGACCGGTTGGATGACAAGGTCGGCAACTTGGATCAAGCGTTCCGTATTTCTGGCGCGCCAGCGTTGGGCTATGTGCCGGCCCTTGGCAAGGGACGCCGCAAGTCCACTAGCATCGCCCAAAACACGCTGACGGCATTACCGGTCCGAACCCAAGAGAACTACCGCATCGTGCGATCCAATGTTCTATTTTCTTTGAAAGACGGTAAGGAGAAATCGGTGGTGGTTACGAGTACCGGAGTTGGAGAAGGTAGCGAGGACGTAGCGGCAAACCTGGCTCAGGCCCTTGCCTCTTCGGGCAAAGCGACGGTACTGATCGACGCCAACCTGAGCCATCCGACTCAACATTCCCGTTTTGGATTGCCCGTTACCCCCGGCCTCAGTAATGTCCTAGCCGGAGCGTGTTTGCTTGGAGATGTTCTGGTCGAAACCGGAATTGGCGGACTCACCTTGCTCCCGGGCGGAGCCGCAAAGATGGCGAGCGGCGACTTAATTGGTTCTGAGCATATGGAAGCGGTTTTGTCGGAACTCTCGACAAAGTTCGATATTGTAATTCTAGATGCCCCCTCAATGACGCCTCGCTCGGACGCGCTAGCGTTGTCTTCAATCGCGGATGCCGTGGTGTACGTCGTCAAACCCGGCTTCACCAACAGGAGTTCGATGAAGTACTCCATCGAACTCCTCCGTCACACGCGGGCTCGGTTAGTTGGTCTAGTGTTCACTGACACCACTTTTGCCTCGGAGTAAGCCTAGGAATCCCGACATTCTGCCTGCAAGACCCAACGACCCACCATGAGAAAGATCTGCGTTTGGATGGCAATGTTCTACGTTCTCTTTACGTTGGCAATGCCAGACAAACCGCAGATCACACAGGCAATTACAGGACTCCTGGGCTTCACCTTCTTACTCTCCAAAATCGAAAAATTTTCCCTGCGCATTCCGACGGGAATCATAGGGGCACTCATCGCCTATGGGGCTTGGACGGGCGTAAGCCTGCTGTGGACGTCAGACGTGCCGGTTGGCTTCTACACATTCTGGCGACTTTCGGTCGTGACAATTTTTGGGTTCATCGTTTGGAACATTGTTCAAACGGAAGATGACGTTGCCGTTATAGCTCAAGGCTACATTTTCGGGGCAATTATGGTCTTTGTGTCTCTGTACCGCAATGTACAAATTGGAAAGGGTTACGCCGGTGCTGGATCCAGTGGCCAGCTCCGGTATTCAGCACAGGACTTACAGCCAAACGCGGTCGCCTGGATTTTTGCTTTTGCGATCAGCCTTGCTTGGATGTTGATCATTTGGAATCGACCATCCAGTAAAATTTTTCTCCCGGTGAACTATGCGATGCCGATCATCGCGATTGTAGGCACCCTGTTCACCGGATCCCGTGGGGGAGCGATCTCGGTTGTTCTCGCTCTCGGGCCAATCGCCCTTTACATTTGGAAACGTCCCATAGGCGCGGCCATACTGGCAGGCGGGCTATTTATGCTTTTGCCCTCTATCCTAGTATCGGACAAGCTTCAAGGCAGCATCAATCGTATCGCCAATGCTGCATCGAGCGGCGAGTCTGACGGCTTTTCCGGTCGTCTTGACTTGTGGAAAGCGGCCATAGAATTGGCCCTTCAAAATCCATTCTTAGGTACGGGCGTTGGCGGGTTCAACGCCGGCTCTTCGGAGCTTGCTCTTAACACAACGAGTGGCGTTAACGGTGCCCACCAAGCATTTCTAGCCGTACTCTCTGAAACTGGGATTGTTGGCCTCGTTCTTTTTTGCATCCTCTGCTACCAGGTTTATCTGACTCTCCGACGGGTGCCCGATAATATCAAGCCAACATGTTATGGCCTAGGCTTTGCGCTTACTTCGGTACTCATGTTCTCCCACCAACAAACCAACCACGTTGTTTTGTTTCCCGTCATCACGCTCATGGCGGCCGAAGTCGTGACTCGGCAAACTGCCGAGAAAGAAAGGCAATTGTCCCTCAGTCAGACAATGCCTGTGGCCTCAACCCAATCCTGATGCAATACGCGTTCATTAGCATCTTGCGCTTAAAAATGGAATCGGAGCGATAAATTGGGAAGCAATTTGAATCAAGCGGGTAAACCCTCGAAGCCCAACATAAAACAACCAAGCTTGCGAAGAAACTTCAGCTGGGTATTTATCGGCCAGCTAATCTTCACCGCCACTAACTGGTTGACCACAGTTTTGCTGGCCAAATTGGGCGGCCCAGCCACCGTCGGTCAATATTCCACGGCCGTCGCCATCGTTATCCCGATCATGTCGATGACGCAGCTAATGTTGCGAAGCGTGCTAACCACCGATAGCAAGAGTGATTTCCGCCTGGGTGATTACTTAATGCTGAGAATCATCAGCACGATCGCTGCGATTGCAGCGATTGCGTGCCTTTTGGGTACAGGCAACTTTACGCCAACGATCGCAATGTGTATTGTTTGGTATGCCGTTACGCCAACCCTTGATGGGATTGCAGATATTTATCAGGCATACCTTCAGAAGCATGAGCAAATGACACGCAATGGCGTGTCTCAAGCGGTGCGCGGTCTCCTTAACATACTGCTTTTAGGAGTGGTATATGCCCTTACCCGAGATTTACCCACTGCTATTTTTGCTTCTGGAATCTCTTCTCTGCTGATTCTCGTCGGGTTCGACTTACCGAATTCGATTCGGTTGGCAAAAGCACTTGACGCCCAAGGGGAACTGCCAGATGGCCTAGATTGGCGTAGTATAGTTAAGCCACGTTGGCACCCATACGTGATGAAGCAACTCTTCATCCTCGCGCTACCCCTGGGAATCGCCGTTGGCCTAACCACCCTAAACATGTTCCTTTCTCGATTATTTGTTGTCAAATTTCTGGCTGAGAGTGACGTTGGAATTTTCAGTGGAATAACAAACTTGATGAATCTTGGCAGCCAGGGGCTACTGACGATTAGCACAACGATCATGCCGCGACTCGCCTCCTATCGAGAGTCGAAAGATGTAGGCTCATTCATGGGGCTGATTCGAAAATTTGGATTCATATCTGTGGGATTTGGAATATTGGCCGTCGTCGTAGCCGCTGCATTTGGGGAGAAAATTCTGGCGGCTTGCTTCCGGCACGAATTTGCGCTGCACAACGACGTCTTTGTTCTCACCATGGTGGCAGGACTCTTGTTTTACATTTCCCTACCATTTGGAACGGCGCTGACCGCGCTTAGAGTGTTCAACAGCCAGCTATGGTCGTCCGGCATGGTAACTGTGTTCGCGGTAGCAAGCGGATTTATCCTGGTACCGATGTACGGACTCAAAGGAGCCGCTTACGTGACTATCATTGCCATGGCGGTCCGGTGCATCGTGCTTACCATTCTGTTTGCCCAAAATCGCAACATCATAACCCAACGGACATCGGCTGAATAATTTCAAGAGCATAATATTCGGTATGACGATTTCCTCGATCCTGAGTAGTATTCGCAGTCGGCAACACCGGTCCACCGATCCGGTTGGCTGGGCAAGGTCGTTGGGAGTTAACGTCGGGAAAGATTGCCGCTTTCTCGGAATCGATGATCAAACCTTTGGCACCGAGCCATACCTCATCACCATTGGAAATCATGTAACCCTCACCACTGGCGTAACATTTGTGACTCACGACGGTGGCGTATGGGTCTTCCGGGATGAGCATCCGGATATTGATGTTTTTGGCCCGATAAAAGTGGGAAACAACGTATTTATCGGCAAACATGCGATCATTTTGCCGAACGTGGAGATCGGCGACAACTGCGTTATCGGATCTAATGCAGTGGTTTCAAGAAGTATCCCCGCGAACTCAGTAGCAGCAGGAGTCCCGGCGCGGGTGATCCGAACGCGCGAAGAATATTGGAAGGGCGTCTCCGCGAAAGCGACCTACATTCGAAGCATGGACGACGCTGCAAAGCGGAAATACTTGCTCGAATTATTTGCTAAGGCAAAAGATCCAGTCGAATAACCTGATCAAACCAACGCTTCCATTTATAACTTTGCAATTACAAACCCAAGAAAACTTGTGTGTAAGGCATGCGGTTTCAGTCAATAGCGGTGAAAAGTTTTTGTATGCAGAACTGGCCGCCTGCACCCGACCGGTATTTTGCGGCGGCTTTACACTCAACATTGGATCCATTGGATCAGGATCGAACAAAATCGCGACAACGTCCTTGCGACCTGCCTGCTCGGCATCTATAGTCGTTCAGAGGATTTCGTTGCTAAGCCTTCGTCACATTTGCGGATAAGGAAGATAGGGACTCCGAAACCCTAACTTGAGACATGCTCTCCAGTCGGGCTGGATCATTTTCCATCCCGGGATATTCTACAAAGTCAAAACTTCCCCGGTAAGAAACTATCTTCTGAGGGTCTCCAACAACAACTGCCCGCGCAGGAACATCTTTACGAACGATTGCACCTGCCCCAATTACCGCATCTTCTCCGATGGTTATCTTTCCAATGATGACGGCGTTCACCCCAATGTCAACGCGGTCTCCAATTACTGGTGCGCCCTTTTTATCGCCTCGCCCAGCTTGTCCGATCGTGACTCCTTGCCGAATATTCACATTTGACCCAATAACACAGTCATAGTGCAATACGGTTAAGCCCGAATGCCAAATCACGAATCCAGAACCGATCGGAACGCGCGGAGGAATTCTGATTCCGTACTTCGTCTCCATCCTTCGCATGATCAAGTTCACGGGAAGTATCCAGAGTTTTTCCGCTCTGGATAGAAGCAGATAGTGAGAAATTCGATACCAAAAAACGGCCATGAACGCTGGGCTCTTGATCCATGCAGACAAAGCTTCTTTATTGCTTTTAGCTCCGTATCGCTTGAAGTCTGACTTGACTAATGAACCGAGTGTTCGTAGGGACTGAGGCATAGATTTCAAGCGTATTTTACACGGAAACCCGAATGCTATAAAATTTTAATAAACCTTAGGATTTTAGGCGATTCCAATTCTCAATGTGAGTTTCTAGGCTTCCGGCGGCGTTAGCCCAGCGTGGGCCAGCGCCATGCTGGCTAGTCGCTCAGGGTCGGTATTCATCCCCGGGTACTTCACGTAATCAAAACTGCCTCGGTAAGAAACAATCCGCTGGGGATCTCCCACAACCACCGCTCTGGCCGGAACGTCTGATCTGATCACCGCGGAAGCCCCGATCAACGCGTCGTCACCGATCGTAATCTTCCCGATAAGTACAGCATTGACCCCAATGTCTACACGATTCCCTATATGTGGAGCTCCCCGCTTAACACCGCGGCCAGCAGAACCGACAGTGGTTCCCTGCCGCATATTGCAGTTAGAACCGATCTTGCATTCGTTGTGCAGCACGGTCATCCCGCAATGCCAAATAGCAAATCCAGGGCCAATTTCCATCTTCGGTGGAATGCGAATACCGTACTTCGTCTCCATTCGGCGCGAAATCAGCGTGATTGGCAGACTCCAAATTTTCCTTAGAATCCGTGATTTTGATCCTCCTAAATAGTGGACAAATCGGTAGGCCACAATCGGCATGAACGCTGGATTCTTTGCCCAGGTCATGAACCCTCCTCGACGATCTTTGAATTCATACCGACGAAAGTCGGACTGAATGAGAGCCCACATTGCGCGCCAACGAGCAAACATATCCGGGTGACAGTTTAGCTGGTTCCGACGGTATACACAGGATTCAGCTTATGGAAGGAATATTGACCAAGTTGGGACAACGCCCCAAGATCGTGTTCGTGAATAACACTCTCGGTTCCGGAGGGGCCGAGCGCGTGATCTGCAACATGGCTAATTACTGGTCTCGGGCGGGCGCAGAAGTAGCGATCCTCACCTTCATGGATGAACCCTCCTTCTACCCTTTGGACTCCGACGTAAAACACGTTGGCGCGGTTCTCGCCGAGCCATCCGGAAACCCGATTAAAGGCCTTCAGCAAAACCTTCGGCGCGTGAAATGGCTTCGAAACCAGTTTAAAACTCGCCAGCCTGACGTAGTGATCTCATTCATCCACAAAAACAACGTGACTTCCATCCTCGCAGCGCGTGGTCTTCGGATACCCGTGGTCGTCAGCGAGCGGAATGACCCATTCAGTGAGTCCCTTCCTCAGTTTTGGCAAAAACTGCGATTGCTCACCTACCCGAAGGCAAGCAAAATAGTGCTCCAAACCGAGCGATCCCGAGCATTCTTTCCTCCCGAAATTCAGCGCAACTGCGTCGTGATTCCGAATCCAATCTTGCCACAAAATTTGCCGCGACACGCCCGACCGGGCCCTAAAACGGTGCTGGCCGTTGGTCGCTTAGTTGACCAAAAGGGGTTCGACCTTCTCCTCCGCGCATTCGCAAAAATTGCTAGCGCGCACCCCGACTGGAAACTCGTGGTCTTTGGTGAAGGTAACCGACGTTCAGTTCTAGAGGCGATGGTAGCGAAGTTGAATCTGACCGTCCAAGTCTCCCTCCCAGGCAGAACAAACACGCCGGCGCAAGAAATGACGGATTGTGATCTTTACGTAATGTCGTCTCGCTACGAAGGATTCCCGAACGCCCTCGCCGAAGCTATGGCCTGTGGTGCTCCCTGCGTCAGCTTCGACTGCCCGAACGGACCCGGTGAAATCATTCGTGACGGGATCGACGGGCGGCTGGTTCCGGCCGAAGAAATTGATGCGCTTGCCGAGACGATGGATCTCTTAATGCGCGATGACGCAACCCGGGTTTCGCTGGGATTAGCCGCACGGTCGGTTTCGGATCGTTTCGGGGTGTCCCAAGTTATGGGTATGTGGGAGGATGTAATTGTGAAGTTACAGTGAAGAAATTAAACTTTACTCCTTTTATCAGAGAACAGCCCGAGTAGAATTTGCTTAAGAAGCATGGGGACCCCACCGAACCAAAGCACCTACCGTCCCATCGCTTTATTCATGCCCAATTTCGCCGGAGGCGGAGCCGAGCGTGTCATGGTCAATTTGGCGGCTAAGTTAGCTGAACGAGGTCATCGAGTGGACCTTCTGGTGGGAGAAACCAAGGGTCCCAATTACGCTTTGGTGCCTGACACCGTCAGAGTTGTAGATTTCAAAAAGCCTCGCGTTCTCAAAGCGATTCCAGACTTGGTCCGCTATATCCGCGAGAATAAACCTCGGTGTGTTTTATCTGCGCTGGATCATGCAAATGTAGTGGCAGTGATAGCGAGTCGGTTCCCCGGATGCCGGATTCGCACCATTGTCAGCGAGCACAACACGCTGTCTATGCAAACAGCGAATGCGGTCTCGTTTCGGACTAAAGTAATCCCTGCTTTCATGTCCCGTACGTATCCCAAAGCAGACGCGGTTGTGGCCTGCTCAACCGGCGTCGCAGATGACCTCGCTCACGAAATAGGACTGGCCAGGAATCGAATTACGGTTATCTACAATCCAACTATTTCTCCGCGGGTACTGGAGGGAGCTAAGCAGGCCCCGAATCATCCTTGGTTCGCGGATGGTGAGCCGCCGGTAATTGTCGCCGCTGGTCGACTCAGCGATGCCAAAGACTTCCCGAATCTCATGCGGGCGTTCAAAATCGTTCGGGCCGCGATGCCCGCACGGCTGCTCATTCTAGGGGAAGGAGATAAGCGCGCCAAAATCGAAGTGGTTGCCGAGGAGCTGCAGTTGGGCGACGATTTCTCGCTCCCCGGCTTCGTCGACAATCCCTACGCTTACCTTAGCCATGCCACCTGCTACGCGCTCTCGAGTATCAGGGAAGGACTCCCG